>JBATID010000360.1:0-2593 GCA_049667545.1 Woeseiaceae bacterium | reverse complement strand
TGGTAGCGCTGCCGCAGCGTCAAGAGGCTGCGATCATCACTCCCGTCCAGCGCGGCCGAATTGTAGGGTTCCAGCTCTGCCGGCAACTGCGGGTCCTCCAGCAGCTGTAGCGCTCTGTACGCGTGCTGCGCCAGCCTGGCGAGGTCGGCCTCAGTATCGGCACGGCGGTTAATGGCCCGACCCTGCTCCGCGATTTCCGCCAGGTAACGAATGCGCGCGCCGGGAATCATGACGGTCGATCGAGGCTCACGAACGGACGTATCGATATCCGGCGTCCACCGCTTGGTATCCAATTCGGATTTAACGGCAACGCGCCGGCACAGTTCCGCAAACATCCAGCTCACACCCGGATCATTGAACTGGCTCGCAATCGTCGGGAAGACCGGCACGTCATCGTCGGCTACGTCAAAAGCGACATGATTGCGTTTCCACTGTTTGCGTATATCGCGCAGCGCATCCTCAGCGCCGCGTTTGTCGAACTTGTTGAGTACGATGAGGTCCGCGAAATCGAGCATGTCTATTTTCTCGAGCTGGCTGGCCGCACCGTACTCGCTGGTCATGACGTAAACCGAAAAATCGACCATGTCGACAATCTCGCTGTCACTCTGCCCAATGCCCGCCGTCTCGACGATGACCAGGTCGAACCCCTGGGCCTTCAGATAGGCAATGTGATCGGCGAGCATCTCGCTGGTTGCAAGGTGCTGTCGCCGGGTCGCAATCGAGCGCATGTAGATTCGGTCCGAGCGCAGCGAGTTCATGCGAATGCGATCGCCAAGGAGCGCCCCGCCGGTTCTGCGGCGCGTGGGATCAACGGCGAGCACCGCGATACGCATGTCCGGGAAGCTGGCGAGGAAACGATTCAGAAGCTCATCGGTGACACTGCTCTTGCCTGCTCCACCGGTACCGGTTATGCCGATGACCGGTACATCGCGCGCTTGCATTTGCCACTCTTTGCGCAGGCGGACGAGCTCGTTGTTTTCCAGGAGACCCTCCTCGATCGCTGAAATCATCGTCGCGATATCGACGGCCGTCTCCGTCCGTGCCGGTACCGAGGTTGCGCGTCGTCCGGTAAGCGTTCGATCAACGAGATCCCTGATCATCGCTTCGAGGCCCAGCTCCATGCCATCGTGCGGGTGGTAAATCCGCTCGACGCCGTACTGCATCAGCTCCGCGATTTCTTCCTGCGTAATGGTGCCGCCACCACCGCCGAATACCTTGATATGTTCTGCGCCGAGCTCACGCAGCCGATCGATCATGTAGGAGAAGAACTCCATATGACCGCCCTGGTAAGAACTGATCGCGATGCCGTCGGCATCTTCCTGGATAGCCGCCCGCACGATGTCGTCGACGCTGCGGTTGTGGCCGAGGTGGATAACCTCGACGCCCTGGGCCTGTATCAGGCGGCGCATGATGTTGATCGCCGCATCGTGGCCGTCGAACAAGGATGCCGCCGTAATGAAGCGCAGCGGGGCGGCATCCCGCTTGACGGCGGCGCCGGGCACGTCGTTAGCTGCCATGCTCATTCATCAACTCCTGCGCGAAATCACAGCGATATTGTCCGCGACATTCGTGGAAAATCTTTAAATATCAATTAGTTTCGCTATTGAAATAAGTCTAATCCAGATCAAAATAATAGACAATGGCCGGCGGTCGCGATCCCATCTTTATTATGACTGAGATCCCGGACATCCTGACCGCCGGATTGGCGGCCGCCGATTAAGGTTGTGTTGCTGCTATGCGCGCGTTGACGCGACGTTCGACTTCGTCGACATCAACCTTCGACGGGTCGGTTTCCAGGTCCGCGAAATCTCCGAGCCCCGCCAGCTTGCGAAGCTGATCACGAAGCTGCATGCGAATTCTCGCGTAATAATCCGCCGTCGGCGGCGGTGCTCGCATCGACGTTTGCGATTTGAAAACGGTGATTGAGGCCGGCGCGCCGGTCACTCCGGCGCCCGAGCGGGCCTGCAATTCATGGACATGATGCTTGATGGAGCGCAGCAGCACCGCAAGGTCACTGTATTCATGGCGCAGCTTCCGATACAGCGCATCGGATTGATCCAGCTGCTCCGCCGGCAGCTCCCGCATGACCTGATCGCGCAATGCAACGAATTCCGGGGTGCCACGCTCGGCGGCCAGTCGGTACCACGCAGACGCCAGCGCCGGATCTTTGTCAGTACCCATGCCGGTCAGATGCATATAGCCCACCATGTATTGGGCATACTTGTCACCGAGCGGCGCCAGCTCGTTGCGATAGATGAGATACGCCCGATCGTATTCGCCGCGTTCGAACAGGCGATCAACTTTGACCTGCAATGAAAGTGGCCGCGGAATAGCGGCTTTCACGGAAATGCCAATGGTACTTTGCGCGCTCGCGTCCAACGCCAACAGCGCGATGAATATCAACGTGACTACTGCTAAGGTCTTGCTCAAATCGCTCCCCGCGATACTACGGCTCAACTACTGGTCTGTTGGAGTCACGGTGCGGTAACAAGTTCCAGCCACCCGCTTTCAGGCGCGTAAGGTGCATTTGCCATTGCGCAGTACCAACGTACCGCGCTCCCTGGCGGTGCAGCGAAACGAGATAATATTGCCG
>JBATID010000359.1:0-15063 GCA_049667545.1 Woeseiaceae bacterium | reverse complement strand
AGGGTCGATGGGGCGACGAGTGCGGGGAAATCTCGCGAAGCGCCATTAGGCGCAAGGGAGATATTCGCCGTGATCGTCGCAGTGTGATCATGTCGGCCGACGGCCGTTTCGAACGGTGAAGGGTGGGGGGGTTACAGAATGGTGGGATTAGGGGCGTCGCCGTAAACCTCGGCAGGATCGAACACCTTTTCAGTTTCCGTCCACTCGAGCTCGACGTGACCGGCGGCCTGCTTCGACTCGAAGTCGGCGCCCACCGGGACCTTGCGATAGAAGCAGCTCCGGTAGCCGACGTGGCAGCTCGCGCCTCCGGCCACATCGACCCGTAGCCAGATGCAGTCCTGGTCGTCGTCGACCAGGAGTTCACGCACGGCCTGCACCAGGCCGCTGGTCGCGCCCTTGTGCCACAGCACCTGGCGGCTGCGGCTGTAATAGTGTGCTTCGCCCGTCGTGATGGTGCGTTGCAGCGCGTCGGCGTTCATGTAGCCCTGCATCAGCACCTCGCCGCTGTCAGCGTCAGTCGTGACAACAGTGATCAGCCCACGGTCATCGAATTTCGGCGCGAGCTCATTACCTTCCTCGACCTGCTCGATCGATTGCCGGGCTTGAAATTTTACAGGCGCAACAGACATAAGACGTCCTCAAGCAATTTTGATGCGGTGCGAAAGAATACCGATCGTAGCCGCCGGCAGCAATATTGCTATCATTGCGATTTCCGCCCTGCAGACTCAAGACATCATGACGATACAGCTACACGACACACTCCGGGGAAGGAAGGTCCCGTTCGAGCCCTTGAAGGACGGCGAGGTGACGATGTACCTGTGTGGCCCCACGGTCTACAACTATGCGCACATCGGTAACGCGCGTCCTGCCGTGGTATTCGACTTGCTGGCACGCGTCCTGCGGCGCCGTTACTCGCTTAAATTTGCCCGCAATATCACCGACGTGGATGACAAGATCAACGCAGCGGCCATCGAGTCCGGCAAACCGATCGACGAGATTACGGCCCGCTACATCACGGCCTACAACGAAGACATGGCAGCGTTGGGCGTCCTGCCACCCGATATCGAGCCGCGTGCGACGCAGCATATCGACGCAATGATCGCGATGATTGCCAGGCTGATCGAGGGCGGTTTCGCGTATGCAGCGGACGGTCACGTGTTGTTCGATGTAGCATCTCATGATCGCTATGGCGAACTGTCAAAACGTGACCTGCGCGAGATGATCGCCGGCTCGCGCGTCGAGGTGGCGCCGTACAAGAAAGCGGCACACGACTTCGTTCTGTGGAAACCCTCCACGCCCGAGTTGCCGGGCTGGGACTCACCGTGGGGCAGAGGTCGGCCCGGCTGGCATATCGAGTGCTCGGCGATGGCCGAACAGCACCTCGGCAACACCATAGATATTCACGCCGGTGGCCAGGACCTGGTGTTTCCTCACCACGAGAACGAATGTGCGCAGAGCGCGTGCGCGCACGATGGCGCGCCGTTCGCGCGCTATTGGTTGCACAACGGTTTCCTGAGTATCGACCAGACCAAGATGTCGAAATCACTGGGCAATGTGCTGCTGGTGCATAATCTGATCGAGAGTATTCCGGGAGAGGTCATACGCCTTGCGTTGCTAAGCGCGCATTATCGCCAGCCGCTGGAGTGGTCGGCAGAAACCATCGCGTCGGCGCGCCGCATGCTGGATCGGCTGTACGGCGCCGTTCGCGGGATTTCGGTACCTGACGATGTCAGGGCGGCCGCCACCGTGCCCGAGCCGCTGGTCGCCGCACTGGAGGACGATCTCAATACGCCCAAGGCGCTGGCCGAGCTATTCGCGCAGGCACGCGCGCTCAACAAAACCAACGACCCCGCGGAGATGGAAGCGTTAGCGGCAGAGTTGTATGCGGCCGGCGACCTGATGGGCCTGTTGACTGTCGATCCGGAGACCTGGTTTGCCGGTGACGCGGACGGCAGCCTCTCGGCAGCGGATATTGACGCGCTCATCGAGCAACGCAATGTGGCGAAGTCCGAGCGCGATTTTGAGCGCGCCGATGCAATTCGTGAGCAACTCACGGCGGCAGGCATCACGATCCAGGACGCGCGTGATGGCACGACGTGGCGACGTAGCGGCTAGTCCATGAGTAACGAGGTACAGGCCGCGCAGCAGGAGGTCATCGATGAATTCAGTCTTTTCGATGACTGGATGGATCGTTACCAGTACCTCATTGATCTGGGCCGGCGCCTGCCGCAATTTCCGGAGCCACTGCGTACGGAGGAAAACCGCATTCGCGGCTGTCAGTCGCAGGTCTGGTTCGTCGCAGAGAAAAAAGACGGGCGCCTCGAGTTTCAGGCCATCAGCGACGCCGCAATCGTGTCCGGACTCATCGCGCTGCTGTTGCGTGTCTACTCGGGCCGACGCCCGCAGGAAATTCTGGATACGCCGCCCGACTTCGTACAGGCGCTGCAGCTTGAAAGCCACCTGAGCCCGACTCGCAGCAACGGCCTGTCCTCGATGCTAAAAGCCATTCGAGGTTTCGCGGCCGAGGCGCTTCAGGCAGCCTGATGGCGTCTTTCGTCAGCCGCGCTCTGGCCTGGCCGTTGATTGGGCTGGTGCAGGTCTACCGCTACCTTATTTCCCCGTGGCTGGGCGGAAATTGCCGCTATCAACCGACGTGTTCCGCCTATGCTCTGGAGGCGCTGCGGCGACACGGTGCGCTCCGTGGCGGCTGGCTCGCCGTCAAACGCATTGGTCGTTGTCATCCATGGGGTGGTGGCTCGGGGTACGACCCGGTGCCGGGCAGCGAGCAGGAGGAGCATGAAGGCCACTGATATTCTGCGCGCGGTCCTGTACCCGCTTACCGAAGCCAGCGTATTGATGCCGATGCTCGTTTTCTGGTTGCTGCTGCTAGTGGCGTATTGGGCAGGATTGTTCGGGCTGTGGCTGCTGGTATTGGTCATACCGGCCATTATCCGATTTCAGATGATTGTGCTGGAGGCTCGTGCCCGCCGCGCAACGCCGGCGACGCCGGACCTCGGATTCTTCAACTGGTTCGGCAATGTGTGGACGCTGTTTCCCGCACCTGTCGCCATACTGCTGATCTGGGTGACGGTAGTGACAGCCAGCGCGCTCGGGCCGGCGTGGGCGATCGTGCCGGTGCTGTTCGCCAGCGTGTTTTTTCCCGCCTTTGTTGCCGTGCTGGCTATTACGCAGTCGCCTTTGCAAAGCCTGAATCCTGTCGCGCACCTGCATCTGCAGCGCCGTGCCGGTCGCACACTCTGGATGTCGACCGTTTACCTGTTGCTGCTGTCGTGGCTGGCAGTCGAGGCGGCAACGTTGCATGCCGCGTTAGCTACAGCTGTGTGGTTGCTGTACTCGTTTTCGTTTTTTTCTCTGACGGGCAGTCTGATAGCACCTCACGAACTCCTTGACGATATCGCAATTCCGGATCCTGTCGAAAAAGCGGCCGATGTTGTCGAGACCGAGCTTGTGCGTGATCGAACACGCGTACTCAACCACGCCTATGGCTTTATCAGTCGGGACAATCGGAGCGGTGGGTTCGGTCACATCTTCGCCTCGATAAAGGATGACCCGGATCCTGCCGCTGCGTGGGCCTGGTTCCTCGAGCGCATGCTGAGCTGGGAGGATCAGACGGCCGCGCTGATTTTCGCACAGCACTACCTGCACGATCTCCTGCACTACGGTGAGTCGGTGCGCGCCGCCAAGCTGATGATGCGCTGCCGGCTGGTCGACGCGCAGTTCCGGCCGCTGCCAGAGGACCTTGATGCCGCGATCGAGGCGGCCAAGGCGGTCTCGAACGGTGAATTGGTGGCCGTATTGCAGCGAAATTGAGCGGCAATCGAGATCATAATCGGTACAATAACGCCCTATGGATAAGCGATTGTTAACAATATTGCGCTGCCCGGTCAGCCATAAGGGCCTGTCAATGCTGAAAAAGGACACGCTCGATCAAATCAACGCGGCGATCCGGCAGGGCGCGGTCAAGAATCGCGAGGGCGAGGTGCTCGCCGAGCCGCTGGCCGAGGCCCTGATTACCGACGATGGCAAGCGTGTCTACCCGATCGATGATGGCATTCCCGTCCTGCTCGAGGGCGAGTCAATCGGTATGGAGCAGCTTGCTTGAAGATCCAGGCAAACCAGCTTTCAGCCCACCTCAAGAAATCCCTGGCACCGTGTTACCTCGTTAGCGGCGATGAGCATTTGCTGGTAGCGGAGGCGCTGGATGCCATCCGTGCGAACGCGCGTGAGCGCGGCTTCAGTCTGCGGGAGCTGCACGTTGCGACGACCGGCTTTGATTGGCCGCAGCTAACGGCGTCGACCGGAAACCTGTCATTGTTCGCCGAGCAGCGCATCATCGAACTGCGTTTGCCAACCGGCAAACCGGGTCGCACCGGCGGTGCCGCGATCGTCGATCTCGTCGGGCAATCCGGGCCGGATACGCTCTTTATCGTGACTACGCCAAAACTGGATCGCGGCACGGCTGCTTCCAAATGGGCCAAGGCGATTGACAAAGCGGGCGTGACGTTGACGATTTGGCCCATTGGTCTGCGCGAGCTGCCCGGCTGGATCGCAAACCGCATGCGGCGCGCGGGCCTGAAGCCGGATCGTGATGCGGTTGCGCTGATCGCCGATCGCGTCGAAGGGAACTTGCTGGCCGCCAATCAGGAAATCGAAAAGCTGCGATTGGTATTGGGTGAGGGCGCTGTTACGGCCGAGGATGTGAGTAACGCGGTTGTCGATAGCAGCCGCTATGACGTTTACACGCTGGCGGACGCCGCGCTCGCGGGTGATGCCAGGCGTGCCGTTAAAATACTCGGTGGCCTGCGCGCGGAAGGTGTACCGCCGGTTATCGTCATGTGGGCGCTGACCCGTGAGCTACGTACCTTGTCGACACTGGATGACCTGGTCCGCCAGGGCGGCGATCTCGGCGGCGCGATGCAGAAGAACGGCGTCTGGCGAAATCGTCAGGGACTCGTGCGCCAGTGCATGGGACGCCATCAGCCCGGTGATTTTCATCGCATGCTCAAAGTCAGTGGTCGTGCTGACGCCGCGGCCAAAGGCCAGCGTGCCGGTGACCCATGGCAGATGGCAACCGATATCGTGATCGGCATGGCCCGCGTATGAGGCCGGTCGGCGTTTTTGGCGGCACTTTCGATCCGGTTCATTACGGCCACTTGCGCACCGCGTTCGAATTGCTGCAGGCCCTGCGTCTGGATGAAGTGCGGTTCGTTCCGTGCAGCGATCCGCCGCATCGCGGCAAGACATTTGCCAGTGCGGCCGAACGTCTGCGAATGGTTGCGCTTGCCATTGACGGCCAGGAAGGCTTCGTTGCCGATGATCGGGAACTGGCGCGCGGCGGGCCGTCCTACAGCATCGATACCCTGCTCACATTGCGCGAGGAATTTCCGCAGCGTTCTTTGGGTCTGATACTGGGTATGGATGCGTTTCTTGGACTACACACCTGGTATCGATGGGACGAAATACTCGATGTGGCCCACATCGTAGTCGCACACCGTCCGGGCTGGAAGGCACCGGATATCGGGCCGCTCGGTGAGCTGCTCGAAGAATTCGGCACGCACCGGGTGGATGATTTGCATGAAGCGCTGTGCGGCCGCATCCATATCCATGCGGTGACGCAGCTCGAAATTTCTTCGACCGAGATACGCGACCTGGTGGCGGCCGGGCGCGATCCGCGGTTCCTGATGCCGGATACCGTGTGCCAGGCCATCGGCGAGTCTGCCTGCTATACCTGAACTGAAAATCTTAGGAGCCAAATTTGAAAATCAGCGAGAACCACGCGTGAACAGTGAAAAACTCAGTGACCTGATCATCGATGCCCTCGATGACATCAAGGGTCAGGACATTGTCAAACTCGACGTCCGTAACATGACGACGGTTACGGACTACATGATCGTAGCCAGCGGCACATCGAGCCGCCATGTCAAAGCCATGGTCGACAACGTCACTGAGAAAGCCAGGGAAGCCGGACATCGGCCTATCGGCGTCGAAGGAGAGGAAGGTGGCGAATGGGTGCTGCTCGATCTTCAGGATGCGCTGGTGCACGTCATGCTGCCCAAAGTGCGCGAGTTCTATAACCTGGAGAAGCTCTGGTCGATTGCCCCGGCGGGCGATGCGACGGCAACCGACCGGTAGCCGATGCATATTCGACTGCTAGCCGTTGGTGACCGCCAACCGCCGTGGGTGGACGAGGCTTATCGCCATTACGCCGAGCGACTGCCGCGTGAGTGGCGGTTTCGTCTGGACACGATCGCCACAGTGCGACGTAGCAAGAACAACAAATCGCAACAGGCAAAAGAATCAGAGGGCGAAAAGATACTGGGCAAACTGGGTGCCGAGGAGCACGTTGTCCTGCTCGATGAGCGTGGCAAGCAGCTCACAAGCCGCGCGCTGACCGCGACCTTGGCGGAGTGGCAGGCTGCCGGTCGCGACCTGTGTCTCATTATTGGCGGACCTGACGGGGTCAATGATGCCTGCCGGCAACGCGCGGATTTCACGTGGTCACTGTCTGACCTCACGTTGCCACACGGGCTGGCGCGGGTGCTGGTTGTCGAGTCACTGTATCGCGCCTGGTCGCTACAGACCGGCCATCCGTACCACCGGGCCTGAACGCGCAATGTCAGCTCAACCGACGCTGTTGCTTGCCTCATCATCGCCGCGCCGGCGGGAAATTCTCGACGCACTTGGGCTGCAGTTCGAGGTCCAAGAGACTGCGGTCGACGAGCGGGTGCTGACGGGAGAAACTCCCCAACAGATGGTACTGCGGCTCGCCGCGGCGAAAGCCAGTGCACCGGCGACCCGGCCAGGCGATTTTGTCATCGGCGCGGATACGGCGGTCGTCCTCGATGGATCTGTGCTCGGCAAGCCGGTCGATCGGGCAGACGCCGTCGATATGCTGCTGCGGCTGTCCGGTCGCCGCCACTGTGTGCTGACGGGCGTTGCGCTACGCGGCCCAGAGGGAGTGCGATCGGCGCTGAGTCGCACCGAGGTCAGTTTTCGTGAAATCAGCCGGGACGAGGCGCTGGCATACTGGCACAGTGGGGAACCCGGCGACAAAGCAGGTGCTTACGGCATCCAGGGGCTTGGCGGCATGTTTGTCGAAAACGTCGCCGGCAGCTATTCAGGTGTTGTTGGCCTGCCCGTTTTCGAGACGACCGAGTTGCTGCGCCAAGCCGGGTTCGACTTATTAACAAAGCACCATGCAGATGACTGACGAGTCCTTAAAGGAAGAAATACTGATAAACGTCACGCCGAACGAGGTGCGTGCGGCGCTGCTTGAAAATGGCGTGCT
The DNA here is from genome assembly GCA_049667545.1 of Woeseiaceae bacterium. Lineage (GTDB taxonomy): Bacteria > Pseudomonadota > Gammaproteobacteria > Steroidobacterales > Woeseiaceae > UBA1847. The sequence continues at coordinate 7,754 of JBATID010000359.1, read as the reverse complement.
GCAAGAGATTTATATTGAACGCCTGACGCAGCGCGGATTGATCAGCAATATCTACAAGGGCCGCGTACTGCGAGTATTACCCGGCATGCAGGCGGCGTTTATCGACATCGGCCTGCAACGCACGGCGTTTTTGCACGCGTCGGATATCGCGGCGAGTGCGTCCGAAAATGGTAGCGATGAAGTGCCGCCGATCCGGGAGCTCGTGCGTGAAGGTGACGAGATCATGGTGCAGGTTGTCAAAGACCCCCTCGGTAACAAGGGGGCCCGGCTAACGACCTTTATCACTTTGCCGTCACGCCACCTGGTGCTCCTGCCTTACAGTGACACCGTCGGCGTATCAGCCCGCATCGAAGATGAGGACGAACGAGAACGCCTGCGCAGCATTGTAGAGAAGATGCTGGCTGAGCATGAGCTGTCGTGCGGTGCCATTGTCAGAACGGTGGCCGAGGGCATGGACAGCGACGCACTGATTGGCGATCTGAAGTACATACTCAAACTGTGGGAAATCGTCAGGGAGCGATGCGTCGCGGCAGCTGTCAAGTCGCTGATTCACGAAGACCTGTCATTGCCACTGCGCGTGCTGCGGGACATGGTCACCAGCGACATCGACAGTATCCTCGTTGATTCGGAGGAGGATTTCACGTCGATGCGCAATTTTGCGTCGACCTATTTGCCCGACATCGACGTAAACATCGAGCTGTACAAGCGTCGCCGGCCGATCTTCGATCTGCACGGTATCGAGGACGAGATCCGGCGTTCGCTGGATCGCAGTTTTCCACTAAAATCCGGTGGCTACCTGATTTTCGATCAAACCGAGGCGATGACGACGATCGATATCAACACTGGCGGTTACGTTGGGCATCGCAACCTTGAAGAGACGATTTATCGCACCAATCTGGAAGCAGCCGTCGCCATCGCGCGGCAGCTGCGCCTGAGAAATCTCGGCGGCATCATCATTATCGATTTTATTGATATGGACGAGGCCGACCACCGCGACAGTGTTCTGCAGGCACTGGAGCGAGCTCTCGCAAAGGACCATGCGCGCCACCAGCTCACACCAGTGTCGCCGTTGGGGCTCGTCGAAATGACCCGCAAGCGCACGCGCGAAAGTCTGCAGCATGTCCTTTGCGAGGATTGCCCGAGCTGCAGTGGGCGGGGTTTCGTTATGACTGCCGAGACGGTTGGTTTCGAAATTTTTCGCGAGATCATTCGTCAGTCACGACAGTTCGAGTTCGACGAGGTCATGGTCCTTGCGCACCAGGATGTCATCGAGCTGCTGCTCGATGAACAGGCGCGCAGCCTCGCAGAACTTGGCGAATTGACGGGGAAGTCGATTCGATTACAAACCGAAGCCCTGTACCTGCAGGATCAATTCGACGTCATCTTGATGTGAGGGGCCGTAAGATTCGATGAAACAGTTCCTGCAGCGCTTGATCAGGTTTGTCGCCTACACGGCGGCTGGCGTCCTGATTGCGCTCGCCATTGCGGTCGGGCTGTTTCGACTGTTCCTGCCGCGGTTGCCGGAGTACCAGGCGGAAATCAAGGACTGGGCCAGTGCGGCGATCGGCATGCGGGTCGAGTTCACCGGTATGGATGCGCGCTGGGGACTCAGCGGCCCGGAGCTCAGGTTCTACAACACCGAACTCACACGCCCTGACAGTGAGACACGGCTGGTTGCGGCCAATGAAGTCCGTGTTGGCGTGGCGCTGACGCGCCTGCTGGCCGATCGCACGCCGGTGATCGACCTGGTCGTCATCCGCGACACCCGCATCGACGTGCGCGAGCGCGAAGACGGTCGCTGGGAAGTGCAGGGCAGCGTCATCGACGAGCTGTTCGAGTCGCCCCCGGGAGAGAGCCGCCTGCCTCCAGAGCTGCAGGTCGTCGGTGAGAATATCAGCGTTGGCGTACAGCGACTTGGCGATGCGGAGGCACGTGTTTTTACGGTGCCGCGCACCGTGTTGAGCATCGATAGCAAGCGCTTCGCGTTCGATGCCTCGGTACGTTTGCCCGCCGACCTGGGCCGGCAGTTACGGGTTTCGGCCACGCAGCTTAAGGACGTGTCGGCCGCTGAAAAGGGTCACTGGAACGTGACGTTGGAGGCCGACTCCGTGGATCTCGCTGGCTGGACAGCCTTGCAGAGTATTCAGGGTAAACGCCTGCAATCGGGTAGCGGCGAACTGGAACTGGCCATTGACTACGCGGCGGGCCAGGTTCGCAATGCGAGCGCCCGTGTCGAATTTGCAGATGTCGCTTTGGGCGATGCGCCGCGCTTTGAAGTTAATGGGCGATTCGAGTTCAATGCGACCGCAGACGGCTGGCTTGCTGCTGCGGAAGAGCTGCAACTTACGACCGCGGAGAACACCTGGCCCGAATCGTCAGTGCGCGTGGAGGCGAGTACCGATACCGATGACAGAGTTGTGATGATGGACGTGCGTGCGTCCTACCTGAACCTCGCTGACGTGCAGTTGTTCGTGCCATGGCTGACCGCGGAGCAACAGCAGGAACTGCTCGACCTCAAGCCGGACGGTGTTGTGCGCGACCTGGTAGCGACAGTATCCGACATCGACACCGAGCAGCCGCGTTTTGATATTGCCGCCCAACTCGAGGGCGTCGGGCTGGCGGCAAAGGCAGAGCGCCCCGGCGTGCGCGGCTTCACCGGGCTGTTGCGCGCGAACCGGCTGGGTGGGCATCTGGAAATACGTTCGAGAAACATGACAGTCGAGCTTCCCGAGTACCTGCCGGAGCCGGTCGTGGTGGATGCCGCGAACGGCACCGTCATCTGGCGCCATAGCGACGGGCGTACCACCGTTTTGTCCGACAGTATCCGTATCCGCAACGAGGTCTTCGAAAGCCAGAGCAACGTGCAATTGACGCTCGCCAGCGACGGTTCGGAACCGGTGATTGATCTTGCCAGCAACTGGCGCATCAACGATATTTCGGCGGTTACACGTTACCTCCCGCAGAAAGTAATCAAACCGAAGCTGTACAACTGGTTTCAGGCGGCGCTCGTCAAAGGCTCGATACCAACGGGAACCACCGTGCTCAGTGGGCCGCTGGACAAGTTTCCGTTTGATAACGACGAAGGCCGATTCCGTGTCGAAGCGTCGGTACGCAACCTGACTTTCAAATACCAGCCGCGCTGGCCGGCGGCGACCGAGGCAGATATGGAGGTTGTGCTTGACGGGATGCGACTTTACTCGGATAGCAATCGATTCTCGAACGCCGGTAATCTCGCGGTCAATGCCAAAGTCGAGATCGCGGATTTGCGTAATCCTGTCCTGACCATCGACGCTTTCTCCACGGGCACGCTCCAGACGATTCGTCAGTTTTGCGTCGACAGCCCGATCAATGAGGTATTTGGCGGTCAGCTGGATCGGGTCGCCGTTTCCGGAGAGGCCTCCTTCACCCTGGACTTGATGGTGCCACTCAAAGACTCTGCCGCGTTTGATTTCACGAGCGTCATCAGGAGTAATAACGGCACGCTCGCGATCGCCGGATTCGACCCGCCACTTTCGGATCTGATTGGCGAAGTGACGATTGGGCGCAATGCAATTTCCAGCCAGTCGTTGGGCGCGCAGTTTCTCGGCGCGCCGATCAGCATTGATCTGACGCGTGCGGATGAGGCTCCTTACAGCGTGGTCGCGACCGCACGGGGCTCGGTGGCGGCGAACGGCATCATCAATGATCTTGGCGTGCCGCTCGAGGGTTTGATCAGCGGCGCAACTGCCTACGAAGCACGCATTTTGTTTCCTGGAGGCAATGCCGAGCAGCCGCAGCCTTTGACGATTCAAATCGCCAGCGACCTTAAAGGACTGGCCTTGAACCTGCCGGAGCCCGTCAGTAAATCGGCAGAGTCGACGTTGCAGGTCAGCGGTGATATCCGTTTCATGCCCGGTGGTGAAGTTATCGAAAGTACCGGGTTGGCCGCGACGCCACTGTCCTGGCAGCTCGCCTTTAACAAAGGCGATGGTGCGTGGGATTTTGATCGCGGCGTCGTCAACCTGGGCCGTGATGTGCCGCAGCCTGCCGATGTGCGCGGACTGCATATTCATGGCACTACCGATACCGTGCGGCTCGATGACTGGCTGAACCTCTCACGCAGCGGCGACAATAATGTCGGCGCCGCGGACCGTATTCGCTCCATCGAACTCGGCGTTGCCAATCTCTATGCTGTTGGCCAGCATCTCGAGGGGCACCAGGTGCGCGTCGACAGGAGCGCACGAGACTGGCTGGTGCAAATCGATGGCGACGACATGGTAGGTTCGATTTTTGTGCCTTACGAATTCGATTCGGAACGTGCGATGGTCATTGAAATGGAGCGCATGCGGCTGCCTGGTGACGATAATTCGACCGGTGACCCGGCCAAGCTCGATCCGCGCAAACTCCCGCCGATAACGGTGACGGCCAGTAACTTTGCGCTCGGCGATCGTTATTTGGGGACGCTCGATGCGCGTGTGGAGAGGGTGGCGGGTGGTCTGGAAGCGACGTCGATCTCAACCAGGGACGAAACCTTCGAAGTCGCGGCTACCGGACGCTGGCTGGCTGACGATGCCGACGAACTGGGCAGTCGTACGACTATCTCAGGCTCGATGTCCAGCCGTGACGTCATGCGCACGATGACACGACTGGGCTTTGCACCGGGCATTGTCAGCGATTCGATGAGTGCGCAGTTTGACGTGAACTGGTCCGGCGGTCCGCGCGCGGAATTTCTCGATGTGCTCGACGGCGAGGTGCAGGTGCGTTTTGGTAACGGCCAGCTGGAGGAGGTTGAGCCGGGCGCCGGGCGCGTGTTCGGACTGATGAGTGTCGTCGCATTGCCGCGGCGGTTGTCACTCGATTTTCGCGACGTGTTCAACAAGGGCTTCGGCTTCGACAAGATCGACGGCTCGTTTCGTATTGAGGACGGCCAGACCTACACCTGTGATTTGTCTCTTGAAGGGCCGGCCGCCGACATCGGCATTGTGGGCCGCGCGGATCTTGCGAATCGCGACTACGATCAGGCGGCCGTCGTCAGCGCCAATGTTGGCAATACGCTGCCCATCGTCGGCGCTGTCGTGGCGGGGCCGCAGGTTGCTTTAGCTGCGTTGATTTTCTCGCAGATCTTCAAAAAGCCTTTGCAGGAAGTTGGCCAGGTGTATTACTCGATTGGAGGCACCTGGGATGAGCCGGCTATCGATGGCGCGGATGCCGCTATTTTTGCGAGTCGTGGCGCGATGGCCGGGTGTCTTGCCAATGCCGACGCTCCCCAGACGCAAAGCAATTGAGACGGAATGCCATGCGCGTAGCAGCACTGCAAATGAACAGCGGCGCGGACATACCGCGGAATCTCGAACTCGCCGAGCACCTGATCAGCGAGGCTGCGAGCGACGGCTGTGCGCTGGTTGTGCTGCCCGAGAACTTTGCGCTAATGCCGGAGCACGCTACCGACAAGGCCGCGCATGCCGAAGAGCCGGGGAACGGGCCGATCCAGAGTTTCTTGTCGGACGCGGCGCGTCGGTTTGCAATGTGGATTATCGGCGGCAGCCTGCCGCTCGTGTCGCCCGAAACGGCCGCCGGGCGCGTATACGGTGCCTGTCCGGTCTTCGCTCCGACCGGTGCCTGCGAAGCTTTGTACCGAAAAATACACCTGTTCGACGTCGATCTGGTGGAGAAGCAGGAGTCCTATCGCGAGTCGCGCTCAATGTATCCAGGCGACGAGGTTGTGTCAGTTGCGACGCCCTGCGGACGGGTTGGCCTCACGATTTGCTACGACCTGCGTTTTCCGGAGATGTTTCGACGGCTGGTGGACGAGGGCGCCACGGTGTTTACGGTGCCGGCGGCCTTCACCGTCACCACGGGCATAGCTCACTGGCAGACGCTGCTGCGCGCGCGCGCGATCGAAAATCTGGCCTATGTCATCGCGGCCGGGCAATATGGCCAGCACCCTGACAATCGCTCGACGTTCGGGCACTCAATGATCTGCGATCCCTGGGGACGGGTGCTCGCTGAGCAATCTGCCGGTAATTGCGTGGTGGCTGCCGATATCGATCTGCAGCTGCCAGCGAAGCTGCGGGCTGAGTTTCCGGCACTGAGCAACCGGCGCCTGTAATCCGGGCCGCTACAACAAGACTGACCAAGGAGCTATGCACCCATGAGCAATGGGAACGACAACAACCCGATCGATACGGTCATGGCGCGTTTACTGGAGCCGGCCGGGCTCGGCGAGCGGCAGCTCAGCAGCGCGCTGGGAGCGGTCATGCGCGGCGGCGTTGATTACGCCGACCTGTACTTTCAGGTCAGTCGACAGGAAAGCTGGATGCTCGAAGATGGCATCATTCGCGAGGGCAGTTTCAACCTGGATCAGGGCGTTGGGGTGCGCGCCACGAGCGGCGAAAAGACCGGTTTTGCCTACTCAGACGAGCTGATAATGCCGGCGCTCGAGCAGGCCGCCGGTGCCGCCCGCGCGATTGCGCGCCAGGGTCAGGACAAGCGTCTGCAAGCGTGGCATCGCAGTGAGGCGGTGCCGCTGTATCCGTTTCTGGATCCAACGACCAGCATCGACGACGCGGACAAGACCGCGATGTTGTGCGAAATAGACGCGGCCACACGCGCACTCGACGAGCGTGTCGAGCAGGTAATTGTGACTTTATCCAGCAGCCAGGAGCTAATGCTTGTGGCTGCATCCGATGGCACGATGGCCGCGGATGTGCGGCCGCTGGTACGGCTGAATGTTTCGGTGATTCTCGAGGAGAACGGCCAGCGAGAGCAGGGCTTCTCAGGGGGTGGTGCCCGGGCGGATCTGCATTACTTTCTCGGCAGTGACCGGCCCATGCAGTACGCGCGCGAAGCCGTGCGCCTTGCGGCAGTGCAGCTCGAGGCAGCACCGGCGCCAGCGGGCACCATGCCGGTCGTGCTGGGTCCCGGTTGGCCCGGGGTGCTGTTACACGAAGCCGTCGGTCACGGACTGGAAGGCGATTTCAATCGAAAAGGAGTATCGGCGTTCAGCGGCAAGCTGGGACAGAAGGTTGCCGCAGAGAACTGCACGATCGTCGATGATGGCACCATCGAGCAGCGACGCGGATCATTATCCGTTGACGATGAGGGCACGCCAGGGCAAAACACGGTACTGGTGGAAAACGGCATATTGGTCGCTTACATGCAGGACAAACTCAACGCCCGACTGATGGGTATGACCCCGACCGGTAACGGGCGGCGGGAATCGTATGCACACGTGCCGATGCCGCGCATGACCAACACCTATATGCTGGCGGGCCAGCACGCCCACGAGGATATTATCGCCTCCGTGGATAAGGGTATCTATGCACCGAGCTTCTCGGGCGGCCAGGTCGACATTACGTCCGGAAAATTTGTGTTCTCGGCGAACGAGGCCTACCTGATAGAGAACGGCAAACTCACCTCTCCCGTCAAAGGCGCCATGCTGATAGGCGATGGTCCCGAAGCTCTGCACAGGATTTCGATGGTCGGCAATAACCTGGAACTTGATACAGGTGTTGGCGTTTGTGGGAAGGAAGGGCAGTCAGTTCCGGTGGGCGTGGGACAGCCGACCCTGAAAATTGACGAGCTCACTGTCGGCGGTACGGCCTGATACGGACGGTTATTGGTCGGTTCGCCACTGGACACCGCGCCGTGTCTATGGACAATGAGGTGACTGAATCGCCACGGTATCAAGATTATGTGGGTCGCGAAGCCAATCTACGAAAGCTTGCCGTACTTCTACCTGATCGTCGGGGGAATCTCGCTCGGCGCATCGATGA
>JBATID010000358.1:0-14684 GCA_049667545.1 Woeseiaceae bacterium | reverse complement strand
TTCAAGCACGGTCACAAGGTCATCGACTGTAAGTGATTTCAGGACATAGACGCGGGCGCGCGACAGCAGCGCGTTGTTGAGTTCGAATGACGGGTTTTCGGTGGTCGCGCCTATGAAAGTCAGCGTGCCGTCTTCGACGAACGGCAAGAATGCGTCCTGCTGGGATTTATTGAAACGATGCACCTCGTCGAGAAACAACACGGTCCCGCGGCTGTGCATCTGGCGGTGCTGCTGCGCCTCAGCGACGGCACTGCGAATGTCCTTGACGCCCGCCATCACGGCCGACAGCGCGATGAAGTGGGAGTCGGTCGTCGCCGCAATCATCCGCGCCAGGGTTGTTTTGCCGGTGCCGGGCGGCCCCCAAAAGACCATCGAATGCGCGCGACCCTGCTCAAGGGCACGCAACAGTGGCTTACCGTCCTGCAGCAAATGTCGTTGCCCGAAGAACTCCGCCAGCGACCCGGGGCGCATGCGGTCAGCCAACGGCCGCTCAGCGTTGTGTGCAGGCGCGCTGGCAAACAAATCGTTCAAATCACATACTCGTTTGTCGTGCCGCGAGCCAGGTTTCGACGCGCAGACACCAGCCGCCCGCTCCCGCCATCGCGATCACCAGGCCGATAACTATGCCGATGGTATTGGCCCCGACATCGGCCCAGTCGGCCATGCGATAACCGACCATTCTCTGGCAAAACTCGATAAACAGACCGAAAGCCATCAACCCCACGGCGATGCGCCAGTAGGACCGCGGTCGATATTGACCGGCGTACCACAAGGACAGGACCAGGAACGTCGCTGCGTGCATCCATTTGTCTGAGTTGTCCAGCCACGAGAGGATCCTGACTTTGTCATCGAAGAACCAGACGGCAGGCATGAGCGCGGCTATCAGTACCAACAGCATCATAATAACGCTCGCGATTCGCCACTGACGCGAATGTTGCAGGGGCAACATCAGGGCGAGATATCGCCCGCCACGAGCGGCACGCCAACGAGGTCCGCATCGTCAGGCACCACAAATTCGAATCGTGTTGCGTCAATGGGTTCATTCACACGCACGTCGTAAAACGCCACCAGCGTCGTTTGCTCGAGATTGTCGAAGAACACCATCCGGCTTAGCCGGGCTTCGGTAAAACCGAGCTCGAGACGATTAAAGCCACTGTCCGGGTCGACCGGTAACAGGCGCACCCAGGTTGTTCCTGCCTCAACCATACTGCCGTCGATTTCAAACTGCTGCAGTGCCTCCGCCGCCCCGCCCAGCAGCAGCGCCGGCGTGTTGGTGAGCGCCTTCGCTTGCGGCTTTACCGTCACCTGCGCGAGATCGACGTCGTAGCTCCAGATGTTAAGGCCATCCGCGACGAGCCACTGCTCGTAGGGCTCGGCATAGGTCCAACGGAACCGGCCGGGACGCTCGATCTCCAGGTAGCCGTTGGATACCTCGACAACAGCACCTTCGGCATCGATCAGCTTTTGCTCGAAACGCCCCTCGAACGTTATGACGTTGGTCAGAAAGTCCTCGACCAGCGCCTCACCCGTGGCAGCGACGCTCGACTCCGCCAGAGCGCCACCGGCTGCGCCTGCCAGATAAAATGCTATGAGTAGTCTCGTTACCACTATGTTGCCCTTTTCAGTAATTTGTTGCGGTTTTCAGTCGTCGGTGGCCGCTTTTGGCACCAGGATTTCCCGGCTACCATTTGATTGCAACGGACCGACCAGCCCTGCCGCTTCCATCGTCTCAACCATGCGCGCGGCGCGGTTGTAGCCGATCTTGAGCCGCCGCTGCACGCCTGATATCGACGCTTTGCGAGTATCCATCACGACCTGCACAGCCTGGTCGTACAGCGGATCCTGCTCGGCGTCGGCGGCGTCGGTCGACAGCTTGTCGATGCCTACCAGTCCAGGAGTTGGACCCGAAGGACCGTCGAGAATTTCATCGATATAGCGCGGCGTGCCACTTTTCTTTAAATGGCGAACGACCGCGTGGACTTCGTTGTCAGCAACAAACGCCCCGTGCACGCGCACCGGCAGTGACGTGCCGGGCGGCAAATACAGCATGTCGCCATGGCCGAGCAGATTCTCCGCGCCCTGCTGGTCGAGGATTGTTCGCGAGTCAACCCGGGCTGACACCTGGAACGCGATGCGCGTCGGCACGTTCGCCTTGATCAGCCCGGTGATGACGTCCACCGACGGCCGCTGCGTGGCGAGAATCATGTGAATACCGGACGCCCGCGCCTTCTGCGCCAGCCGCGCAATCAGCTCCTCCACTTTCTTGCCAACGATCATCATCATGTCGGCCAGCTCGTCGATGATGACGACAATGTAGGGCAGCGGCGTCAATGTCGGGTGCTCGACCGGTTTTTCCTCATCGAGCAGCGGCGGCGGTTTGAAAGTCGGATCCTTGAGCGGTTTGCCAGCCTCGATCGCGTCTTTGACCTTGCGGTTGTAGCCGCCGATATTCCGCACCCCGAGAGGCGACATCAGCCGGTAACGACGATCCATCTCGGCCACGCACCAGCGCAGGGAATTGGAGGCTTCCTTCATATCCGTGACGACCGGCGCCAGCAAATGCGGAATGCCCTCGTAGACCGAGAGCTCCAGCATCTTCGGGTCGATCATGATCATGCGCACTTGCTCGGGCTGCGTCTTGTAAAGAATGCTGAGGACCATCGCGTTGATACCGACCGACTTACCCGACCCCGTGGTTCCCGCGATCAGCAGGTGCGGCATCCGCGCGAGATCCGCTACGACGGAATTGCCGCCGATGTCTTTGCCGAGCGCCAACGTCAGGGGCGATGCCATTTCGTCGTACACGCGCGACTTCAGTATTTCACCCAGCGTCACCAGCTGACGGCTCTCATTGGGGATTTCCAGGCCGACGAAGGACTTGCCGGGAATCACCTCGACGATGCGCACGCTGACGACGGATAACGAGCGCGCCAGGTCCTTTGAGAGGTTGGCAATCTGGCTGACCTTGACGCCTGGCGCCGGATCCAGCTCAAAGCGCGTGATGACGGGACCCGGCGATACCGACCTCACCTCGACCTCGATATTGAAGTCCTTGAGCTTGAGTTCCACCAGTCGCGACATCGCCTCAAGCGACTCTTTCGAGTAGCCCTGTTTTTGTTCCGGAGGGTCATCCAGCAGCGACAAGGGCGGTAACTCGCCTGCCGCGGGTGGATCGAACAGCGGCACCTGCCGTTCTTTTTCCGCCCTGACGCTCGGTTCCAGCGACGGCATCACCGGTTCGATCCGGGGTGCAGCGCGCTGCGCGCTCAGCGTTTTCTTAACTTTGACGATATCCTGGCGCGCCGCGGCCTGGCGGCGGCCTTCCGCGCGATCACGCAGCTCACTGATCTGCGAGCGGGTTTTTTCGAATGCCACCAGGCTCCAGCGGCCAATGCTGTCCATGACGTCAAACCAGGAGATACCGAGAAACACGCTGATCGATGCGATCCAGAGACAAAACAACAGCGTGCTGGCGCCCAGCAGCTTCATCCAGTCGGCCAGCTGGTTGCCAACAACCTGCCCGACGATGCCACCAGCCGTCTCATTAAAGCCGACCGGCGAAAAGTGCAGCGTTGCCAGCGCACAACTGCACAGCAGCGTTGCAACGAACCCACCGAACCTCATCGCAAAGTCCAGCCGGGTCAACGCAATCTGCGTCTTTTGCTCGCGATACAGCATCCACCCGAGGTAAAAAACCATCAAGGTGAACAGGTAAGCTGGCCGCCCAAAGAAATTGAATAGCAAATCGGCAAGCAGCGCACCGAACCGGCCGATGCCATTGCGCACGGTAGCGTCAGTCGTTGCCTGGCTAAAGCCCGGGTCCGACGGGTCGTAGGTGAACAAGGCAAACCACAGAATCAGCGCGAGCGCGCCAAAAACGTACAGTGCACCCTCGCGCAATGCTCGATGAACCTGCACTGACAAACGAGATTCGGGTTGTTTCGCTTTTGCTGCTCTTGCCATAAAGAAAGTGTTTTCCCTACACTAGTCGGAGGACGCGCCGCCTGCATAAAGCCTGCCCGCTTAATCACCCTTGAAACCGGTCCTTGGAACCGCAGTTCAGGGCATTGCGCGGGCAGCTCGGTGCATCGTCAATTAACAGGTAAATTATACATGAGTGACTTGAAACATTGCCGGGTTCTCATCCTGGGATCAGGACCGGCCGGCTACTCTGCCGCCGTCTATGCTGCCAGGGCAAATCTCGACCCGGTCATCATTACCGGTATCGAGCAAGGCGGACAGCTGATGACCACGACCGGCGTCGACAACTGGCCGGGTGACGTCGAGGGTCTGCAGGGCCCGGAACTGATGGATCGCATGCTGCGCCACGCGCAGCGCTTCGACACCGAAATCGTCAATGACCATATTCACACTGCGGATTTGACACAACGACCGTTCCGCCTCGATGGCGACTACGGCAGCTACACGTGTGATGCGCTGATTATCAGCACCGGCGCCACAGCCATGTACCTTGGCCTGCCCTCGGAGGAGGCGTTCAAAGGTCGCGGTGTTTCCGCCTGTGCGACCTGCGACGGGTTCTTCTATCGCGGCAAGCCCGTCGCCGTTGTCGGCGGTGGCAATACGGCGGTCGAGGAGGCACTGTACCTTAGCAATATTGCCTCGAAAGTCACGCTGGTGCACCGTCGTGACGAACTGCGCGCGGAGAAGATCCTGCAGGACCATTTGTTCGAGAAGGTCAAGGAAGGCAAGGTCGACATTCGGTGGGATCATGTCGTTGACGAGGTCCTGGGTGACGATGCGGGTGTCACCGGGCTGCGCATCCGCAGCGCCAAGGACCCGTCGAAAACGACTGACCTCACTCTCGACGGCATATTTATTGCCATCGGACACAAGCCCAATACCAGTCTGTTCGATGGGCAACTCGACATGAAGAACGGCTACATCGTCGTCAAGTCCGGGATTGCCGGCGATGCGACTGCGACCAGCGTGGCCGGTGTCTATGCCGCCGGGGATGTCGCCGATCAGGTCTATCGGCAGGCAATTACGTCGGCGGGTGCGGGCTGCATGGCGGCACTCGATGCAGAAAAATACATCGACGCCCTGGAAGCGAAAGACGCCGCGGCAGACGACGCGGCCGCGTAACCCACGGCGCCTTGATGAAGGTCACCGTTCACGACAGCATCTCCGACATCACAGCGACTGACTGGAATCGGGTAGCTCCAAGCGCCTACCCGTTTCTGCGTCACGAGTTTCTCAATGCGGCAGAACAGACCGGCTGCGTCGCGCCGCAGCAAGGCTGGACACCACGCCACCTGACGATCGGCAGCCGCGGTCATGTGCGCGCGGCGATGCCGCTGTACGAAAAGTCGCATTCCTGGGGCGAGTTCGTCTTTGACTGGGCGTGGGCCAACGCTTACCAGCAAGCCGGCTTCAGCTATTACCCCAAACTGGTATCGGCCGTGCCTTTCACGCCTGCGCCGTGTCGCAAGCTGTTGCTGGCCGATCCTCTTGACACGGACGCCGCGCATGCACTGCTGGGCGCGGCAATTACGCTCGCCGATGAAAGCAACTGTTCGTCGCTGCATATACTGTTTCCGCATGCCGACGAGATTGCGCTGCTGCAATCGGCGGACCTGCTCGTCCGCAAGGACTGCCAGTTTCACTGGCATAACCGTGGGTACGGTAGTTTCGATGAATTTCTCCTGACCTTTACCTCCGCCAAACGCAAAAAAGCAAGGCGTGACCGGCGCCGCATCGAGGAACAGGGCATCCGTTTCCGCCGGCTGAAAGGTGGCGAGATGACGGCCGCAGACTGGTCGGTTGTTTATGAACTGATCAGCCATACATTCCTGCAGCGTGGCTCATTACCGTATTTCAACGAAGCCTTTTTTCGCTCGATCAGTCGCGAGCTTGCCGACAACATCCTCGTTATCCTCGCGGAAAAAGAAGACAAGACGGTCGCGGCCGCCGTCTTCTTTGAAAGCGAACGCGTACTTTACGGTCGCTACTGGGGCAGCGACGGTCACTATGACGCGCTGCATTTCGAGACCTGTTACTACCAGGGAATCGACTACTGCATCGATACCGGTAAACAGGTTTTTGAACCGGGAACGCAGGGCGAACACAAAATCAGCCGCGGCTTCTCACCGGAAACGACCTGGTCCGCGCATTGGCTCGCGCACCCTGAGTTTGCAGATGCGATCAGCCGCTATCTCGACGAAGAGTCGCGCCACGTTGATCGCTACATGGATGCAGTGGATTCGCGCAGTCCGTACAAAGCGCGTGAGGATGAACTGTGAGTAATTCGCGCATCGCCTGGCTGAGTCCTGGCGATCCGATCGACGCGTTTCCGCCGCTCGAAGCAGCAATGAGGGAACCGGATGGCCTGCTGGCAGCCGGCGGCGACCTGACCGTGGAGCGGTTGTTGTATGCCTATCGCAGCGGCATTTTCCCCTGGTACGACGACGGGCAGCCATTGTTGTGGTGGTCACCGGACCCGCGCTGCGTCCTTCGTCCCGGCGACCTGCACGTCTCACGCCGTTTGCGGCGTACTGTGAGACAGTCAAGGGCCGAGATCCGCTTTAATCACGATTTTGGCCAGGTAATTCGAGCCTGTGCGGCGCCGCGAGCCGCGCAGCCGGGTACGTGGATCACGGTCGACATGGTCGTTGCGTTCGAGCAACTCCAGAAGCAGGGGTGGGCCCATTCGGTCGAGGTTTGGGAAAATGGCGAGCTGACGGGTGGCGTTTACGGCCTCGCTATCGGGCGCGTATTTTTTGGCGAGTCCATGTTCAGCCGCAAACCAAACGCATCAAAAATGGCCTTGCTGGCCCTGATGCGTTTCCTGCAGGACGGCCAGTTCGAGCTCCTGGATTGCCAGGTCATTTCGAGCCATTTGCTGAGCCTCGGGGCTCGACTAATACCCCGAGCGGAGTTCGCCAGCGCCCTCGCGCGGCTCTGCGACCCGCCCCATCGATTTGAAAACTGGCCATCTGACCCCATGACTGTTCGCGAACTGTTGCGGTAACCCAACAGTATTGCATTGCATTACCGGGGCCGTTTCTGCACAATTCGCCAGCCTTTTAGCAGTAGAGAGAATTTAGTATTTTGGCAAAGGAAGAAGCCCTTCAAATGGAAGGCGTCGTAACCGAGACGCTCCCCAACACCACGTTCCGCGTCGAGCTGGAAAACGGGCATATTGTGACTGCGCACATCTCCGGAAAGATGCGCAAAAACTACATTCGCATCCTGACGGGCGACAGTGTCACCGTCGAGCTGACCCCCTATGATCTGAGCAAGGGCCGCATCGTCTACCGCGGCCGTTAGCACGTCGCCAGTACCCGCGCCCTAGTTATCGGGCAAATGCTCGAGTTCTTTGAGTACCGGTTCCGCGATTAACTGCAGGTCATCATCTGGCCCGAGAACTATCTTGACATGCCCGCCTTCCGCCAGGCTCCCGAACAGTAACTCTTCGGCCAGCGGCCGTTTGATCTGTTCCTGGATCACGCGTGCCATCGGGCGCGCGCCCATCTGGGGGTCATAGCCACGTTCGGCGATCCAGTTACGTGCCGCATCATCAAGCTCGAGCGTCACGTTGTTGTTGCCAAGTTTGGCCTCGAGTTCGACCACCAGCTTGTCGACCACCCGTTTGATCGAATCGATTTCCAGCGGCGCAAACTGAATGATGGTATCGAGTCGATTACGAAACTCTGGTGAGAAGCGTTTCTTGATGATCTCCATACCATCGCTGGTGTGATCCTGCTGTGTGAAGCCAATTGACGCCCGGCTCATTTCTTCGGCACCGGCGTTCGTCGTCATCACCAGGATCACGTTGCGAAAATCCGCCTTGCGGCCGTTGTTGTCCGTTAGCGTGCCGTGGTCCATCACCTGCAGCAACAGGTTGAAAACCTCCGGATGTGCTTTTTCGATTTCATCGAGCAGCACAACGGCGTGGGGATTCTTGCTGACCGCTTCAGTCAACAAGCCACCCTGATCAAAGCCAACGTACCCCGGTGGCGCGCCGATCAACCGCGACACAGTGTGGCGCTCCATGTACTCGGACATGTCAAATCTGATCAGCTCCACACCCATGATCATCGCCAGCTGGCGCGTGACCTCGGTCTTGCCTACGCCGGTGGGTCCGGCGAACAGGAACGCACCGATCGGCTTCTCGTCCTCGCGCAGTCCGGAGCGCGACATTTTGATCGCACTGCTTAACGCCTCGATAGCGCGGTCCTGACCGAAAATGGTCAATCTGAGATCTCGCTCCAGCGTGCGCAGGACGTCGCGGTCAGATGCCGAGACGCTCTTGGCCGGAATTCGCGCCATTTTTGCGACAATTTGCTCAATCATCTCGACCGTAACGCGATCACCTCGCTCCGCAACCGGCTTCAGTCGCAGGTTGGCTCCGGCCTCGTCCATGACATCGATCGCCTTGTCAGGCAGATGCCGGTCATTGATATGCCGCGCTGCCAGTTCCGCCGCCGACTCCAGCGCGCCGCTGTCATAGCGCACGCCATGATGTTCTTCGAAGCGGGACTTGAGGCCATGCAGGATGGCCACGGTTTCCTCGACGCTGGGTTCCGGTACGTCGATCTTCTGGAAGCGCCTCGCCAGTGCATGGTCCTTCTCAAAGATGCCACGATACTCGGAGTACGTGGTTGAACCGATACAACGCATTTCGCCGTTCGCCAGCACCGGTTTGATCAGGTTGCTCGCATCCATGACGCCGCCGGAGGCGGCTCCTGCACCGATGACCGTGTGAATTTCGTCGATGAAGAGGATTGCGCCGGGATCTTCGCGGATCTCGGCGATCACGCCTTTGAGCCGTTTTTCGAAGTCACCGCGATACTTGGTGCCTGCGATCAGTGTGCCCATGTCGAGCGCGTAAATGGTGCTGTCGAGCAGTACTTCAGGCACCCGCTCCTCGGTAATCATGCGGGCCAGGCCCTCGGCCAGTGCCGTCTTGCCAACACCCGCCTCGCCCACATACAGCGGGTTGTTTTTGCGCCGCCGGCACAGAATCTGCACGGTTCGCTCGACTTCGAGTTCGCGGCCGATAAGTGGATCGATCTTGCCCTGCATCGCCTGCTCATTGAGATTGGTGGCATAGAGCTCCAGCGGTGATGCCTCGGTCGCTGCTTCCGACTCCTGGGTCGCCTCCGCCGCGCTCTCACCACCCTCCCCGGAAACCTGCGGCATACCGTGGGAGATATAGTTGACGACGTCCAGGCGGTTAATGTCCTGCAGATTGAGAAAGTAGACGGCCTGCGACTGTTTCTCGCTAAAAACCGCCACCAGGACATTGCTGCCGGTGACTTCTTTCTTGCCACTGGACTGGACATGAAAAACGGCCCGCTGCAAGACCCGCTGAAAGCCCAGGGTCGGCTGGACTTCGGAGTCGTCTTCGGCCGCCAGTAACGGCGTTTGCTCGTCAACACACTCGGCAAGCTGCCGCCGCAGCTCCGTGATGTCCGCGCTGCAGGCCTTCAGGATTTCGTGCACCCGGGGGATATCCAGCAACGCCAGCAGCAGGTGTTCCACCGTCATAAACTCATGGCGGCGGTCGCGCGCACGCTGAAACGCCTCGTTTAAACAGAATTCAAGCTCGCTACTGAGCATACTGATGCCTCACTTTCATTCAGGTCTCTTCCATAGTGCACAATAAAGGGTGCTGATGCTGCTTTGCGACGCCCATGACCTGCGCCACCTTGGTCTCAGCGATCTCATGGCTGAAAACACCGCAGACACCCCTGCCCTTGGTATGCACCTCCAGCATTACCTGGGTCGCCCGGGTGCGCTGCATGCCGAATATCGTCTCAAGGATATCAACAACGAATTCCATTGGCGTGAAATCGTCGTTAATCAGCAAGACACGGTAAAGCGGCGGCCTCTTGAGCTTGGGGCGCGCTTCTTCAACAGCCAGGTCATGGCTGCCAAAAGGTTGGTTTTCAGACTCGTTTTCGCTCATCTTTAACAATGTGGATGTTACTTCTCACAGAAAGTTCGTTGTGCGGCCAAATCGGTGAAATTCAAGAGGATTCCATATCACGTCAGAAAATACCGGTATATCCTTGCCAGATATAGTTTTTCCATGACAATTCGGCTTGTCGCCCATGCGCTGTAACCCGTATCATCGGTCCGCTGCGTTCTCAATAAACTGAAGTTACGGAATTTAGTCGAACTCGACATGATCAGCAAAGCCAATTGGACGGATTTTTCAAACATGGACGGCGGTTCCCTGCTCGCCTCTGTGAATCGCCGTGTGCCGCCCTGGGTGAGCCTGCTGCTGGTTATTGCCATCGCCTGGCAGATTGCGAAAATCATCTGGTTGCTGATTCCGGGTCCGGCTGTCGGCGACCCGGTTTCATTGCCGGCATCCGCTGCTGCCGGCCGCTCGTCAATCGCCGGTACCGATGTGCAGGCTATCGCCAGCACGCACATGTTCGGTGTCGCGGACCAACAGTCGGCCGACGCGGCGCCGGTCATTTCCGAAGACGACAACCTGGTCGACACGCGTCTGACCAACCTGGCGCTAAAAGGCACTGTCGCATCGGCAATACCCGAGTTCTCTGTCGCTGTCATTGCCGATGGCAACAAGGATGAAAAAGTGTACGCCATCAATGATGCGATCGGCGCCAACGTGAAGCTGCATGCCGTGTATGCTGATCGGGTCGTGCTCAACGAAAACGGTGCTCTCACTAATCTCAAATTACCGCGCGAATTTACAGCTGCTGTAGCTACTCCTACACGTAGTGCTACCACGAATGTTCGGCAGGCGACCAGCAGCGACTCGTCGAGCATCCAGGAGGTGCTGTCGCAGAACCTGACCCGGCTTTCGGATGTGATCCGGCCGACGCCTTACTTCGTTAACGGCCAGCAAAGTGGCTATCGTGTCTATCCGGGACGGAATCGACAGCAGTTCGCTTCACTGGGGCTGCGCCCCGGCGACCTCATCAAGGACATTGACGGGCAGTCTTTAACGGACCCGACGCAGGCAATGCAGATCTTTCAGGCACTCGGCACCTCCGATCAGGTCACTGTTACGGTTGAACGTAACGGACAGCCCGAGACCATCATATTAAAAACCAGTCAGCTCGATATGGGTGACGAGAACAACGAATGAATAAAATAACAAACAGAACTGTCGACCACATTTTTCGCATGTTAGTGGCAACATTCATGCTGACCTTCGCGAGCATCACGTTGGCACAACAGGCAGACGTCACGCTGAACTGGAAGGACGCCGATATCCGCAAGGTTGTTGAAGCCGTCAGCGAAGTTACCGGCAAGAACTTCATTATCGACCCGCGCGTCACCGGCAAAGTAACGCTGCTATCGGCCACCCCGATGTCTCCGGATGCTTTTTACGAAGCATTCCTGTCAATCCTGCAGGTGCACGGCTACGTCGCGATCACGAGCGGCGATCTCATCAAGATCATTCCCGACGCTACTGCCCGACAATTTGCGGGGCCGATCGGCATGGCGGGTTCTGCGGGACCTGACGATCTTGCCACCCAGGTTATTCAAGTCAGAAATGTCGGCGCGACCCAGCTGGTCCCCATATTGCGTCCATTGATCCCGCAGTACGGCCACATGGTGGCGCATGCTGGCTCCAACATGCTGATCATTTCCGACCGGGCGGCGAACGTCGCCCGCATGGTGGCGATCATTCGTCGTATTGACCAGGCCAGCGACGAAGATATCGAGGTCGTGCCGCTGCAACATGCGTCTGCCTCGGAAATCGTCCGTATCATGACCGCGTTGTCGCAAATGCCGCGCAGCGACGGCATGCCCGCTACCACCAGCCTGGTGGCGGATGCGCGAACCAACAGCGTGCTGATCGGCGGTGACAAGTCCGACCGTCTGCGCCTGCGAACGCTAATTGCTCACCTTGATACGCCGCTTGAGGATGGCGGCGATACCCAGGTGCGCTACCTGCGCTGGGCCGACGCGGAAGAACTCGCGACCAAATTGCAGCAGCACTTCAGCGCGCAGACACAGGGCACACCGGCACAGGCGCAAAGCTCTGGGGACAAGGTCAGCATCTGGGCCGATCAGCAAACCAATGCGATTGTGATCGATGCCCCGCCCAAAATGATGCGTTCACTAAACCAGATCGTCGACAAACTCGACATCCGTCGTGCGCAGGTTTTGGTCGAAGCAATCATCGTGGAAGTAATCGAAGATAACAAAGCAGAGCTTGGCACCACGATCGGTGTCGAAGGCACGGGCTCGAACACGCCAATTTCTGTCACTAATTTTCCAGACTTCCTGAACGGCGTCGTGCAACTCGGTACCACCGCTGCATCCGGATCGGTAACGGATCCGTCAGGTCTTATCGGCGAAGGTGTGACGATCGGCGTCGGGCGCATCCGGGATAATGGTGTGAGTTTTGCCGCCATTCTGCGCGCCGCCCAGGGTGATGCGGATACAAATATTATTTCGACGCCGTCCATCGTCACTACTGATAACCAGGAAGCGACCCTGAACGTCGGCCAGGAAGTCCCGTTTGTGACCGGTTCATTTACCAATACCGGCGGCGGCACGTCCGGTTCGGTGAACCCCTTCCAGACGATTCAGCGACAACAGATCGGCGTGAAACTCGCCATCACGCCACAAATCAATGATGGCAATTCCCTGCAGCTTGCAATCTCTCAGGAGATCTCGAACATCGCGCAGTCAGCAGGCGGTGCCGTCGACCTCATTACCAACCAGCGCATCGTGGAAACGACGGTGATCGTCGAAGACGGCGAGATACTGGTACTGGGTGGTCTGATCGAAGATCAGCTCCGCGAGAGCGATCAGCGAGTACCCGTGCTCGGTCGAATACCGCTGTTGGGCAACCTGTTTCGTGCGCGCCAGACCGAAAAAGTCAAAACGAACCTCATGATTTTCATCCGCGCCAAAATTCTGCGTGACGAGTCGCAAACCGCAATGGAAACCAACTCCAAGTACAACATGATTCGCGACATTATTGAAAGTCAGCGTGGCAAGGACGTGCAGCTAATGCCCGGCGCCGAACGCACGACGCTACCCTCGCTTGAGGAGTTGCGCGGCGGAGATTCTTCACGCTCGCTTGAGAATGTGAGCGAGCGGAGCGACTAGTGACCGTGAACGTCACCGTAGACAGCACACCCGATACAGAAGATCTGGTCACCGCGGAACCGGGGCACCGAATTCTGCCGTACTCCTTCGCCAAGCGTCACGGCATCATGATTCGTGCGATTGGCAGCGACTCGGCCGAAGTGGTCTGTCGTAGCGGCGTGTCGCCGATAAGCATCGCGGAAGCGCGACGGTTTGCGGGGGTCTCCCTGTCTCTGTCGCGCGTCTCCGCCGAGGAGTTTGATACGTTACTCCGTGAGTTCTATGAGCAGGAGCGGACCAACGCAGCACAAATGGTCGATGGACTCGACGAAGACTTCAACCTCTCACAGGTGGCGCAGGAACTGCCCGAGCCCTCCGACCTGCTG
This sequence comes from Woeseiaceae bacterium, assembly GCA_049667545.1. Taxonomy (GTDB): domain Bacteria; phylum Pseudomonadota; class Gammaproteobacteria; order Steroidobacterales; family Woeseiaceae; genus UBA1847. The sequence continues at coordinate 1,251 of JBATID010000358.1, read as the reverse complement.
GAAAGCGACGATGATGCGCCAATCATTCGTTTTATCAACGCGGTACTGACCGAGGCCATCAAGGAAAATGCGTCAGACGTGCACATCGAGCCCTACGAAAATCGCCTTGGCGTGCGATTTCGTGTGGACGGGGTGCTGAAAGAAGTCCTGCAGACGCGTCGCGCTCTGGCCCCACTGGTTGTGTCCCGCATCAAGGTCATGTCGAAACTCGACATCGCCGAGAAGCGGCTGCCGCAGGACGGACGTATATCGCTGCGTATTGCCGGCCGCGCGGTCGACGTGCGCGTCTCGACCATGCCATCAGGGCACGGCGAACGTGTGGTGCTGCGTCTCCTCGACAAACAGGCCGGACGACTTGAGCTTGGCGCACTGGGTATGGATCCTGAAACCCAGAAGACCATGGATAAGCTGATTCACCGGCCGCATGGCATCATCCTGGTCACCGGCCCGACGGGCTCTGGCAAAACCACGACACTGTACGCGGCCCTTGCACGCATCAACGACAATAGCCGCAACATCATGACGGTCGAGGATCCGATCGAGTATTTCATCGATGGCATCGGCCAGGCGCAGGTCAACACCAAAGTCGACATGACCTTCGCACGCGGCTTGCGCGCGATTCTCCGGCAGGATCCGGACGTGGTCATGGTCGGGGAAATTCGCGATCTGGAAACGGTGGAAATCGCCGTACAGGCGAGCCTGACCGGTCACCTGGTGCTTTCGACACTGCACACCAACACGGCGGCTGGCGCGGTCACGCGCTTGCGCGATATGGGCGTAGAGCCGTTTCTCCTGTCCTCGAGTTTGCTCGGCGTGCTGGCGCAGCGCCTGGTACGGGTGCTCGATCACTCAACGAAAATTCCCTACACCGCACGCGAGTACGAATGCGAATTGCTGGACGTTGACCCTGCGAACCCGCCGACGCTTTACCACCCCGGTGAAGGTGCCAACGGTGGCTTCATGGGTCGCACCGGTATTTACGAGCTCATCACTGCCGATGACGAGATGCGCGAAATGATCCATCGTGGCGTCAGTGAACAGGAGCTCGACCGCCACGCGCGCAAGACCAGCCAGAGTATCCGGGCCGACGGCCGTCGCCAGGTGCTCGCGGGAACGACGACGCTTGAAGAAGTCCTGCGCGTAACGCGTGAAGACTGATTCAGCATAGCAACGGGCCACGGAAACTCTTCGCATGGGCGCATTCGAATACACCGCGATGGACAAGGCGGGCAAGCAGGTCAAAGGGCTGCT
>JBATID010000357.1:0-10282 GCA_049667545.1 Woeseiaceae bacterium | reverse complement strand
GCCGGAGGAACCGCCACCCGAGGATCCGCTGCTGCTCTCACTCACCGACACGCCATTGGCGCTGGCATCGCCGATGTCGGCCATTGTACCGTCGTTGCGGCACGCTCGCGGAACGTGCGCGGAATTGCCCGCCACGAGTTGGCACTCCCAATTCAGGCTGGAGCTGCTGCCGGCAGCCAAGCTCGGTACGAGCTGCAGGAGCGGCTCCGTCGATGCGCCAGTGTCGCGAGTCTGCATCACGATCGATCCGTTTTCGGCAATCTGTATGCTCGCGCAATAGCGCGTCTGCGAGAACTCATAGTCCACGCCACGGCGGGACATCTGCGCCTCCGTTACGACGATCTTCGGAAGTGCCGCCAGGCTAATGCACTCGGAGACCTTGGCCCGAACGCTGTAGCCTTGAAACGACGGGATCGCCATGGCCGCCAGGAGGCCAATTATGGCGACCGCGATCATTATCTCGATAAGGGTGAAGCCGGCGGTCCTGCTCTGTTGATGTCGCACTGCAATTGCCCGGTCGTTGGATCAAAAGAACAAAATCAGTGTTGACCCTACAAAATATCGGCTGTGAACGATGTGTGACAGATCACAAAATCGATCAGTCCGCGCTTTCGACGGAGCGTCCGACTACAATGAAGACGTGCTGCTTTTTTCGACCCGAAGCTTCGTTGTACTTGCGTCGTCAGGCTGCTTTGCGCTCGTCATTTTTCAGTTGCTTGATTACGATGTCGCGGCAGCTACCGCGAAACTGATCGCTTCGACGGCTTTTGTCGCCGTCGTCGTTCAGGCCGGTGGGTTACATTCCAGATACGGTCAGCTAATTCTGCTGGGCCTCGTGTTTTCCTGGTTTGGCGATATGCTTCTTGTTGGGCAAGCCCGGTCTTTCTTTCTTATGGGTCTCGGCAGTTTTCTCTTTGCGCATATCGCTTATATCGCGGCATTCATCGTAAAGGGTATTAACGTGAGATACATTGCAGTCGCGATCTTGCCTATTGCAGCAGTCGGTATTGCCGTATCGGTCTGGTTGACGCCTTACATTCCGCCCGAGCTAATAATTCCAGTGCGCGCCTACACCTTCGCCATCAGTCTAATGTTAATCGCAGCGATCGGAACGCGCGGCCGCGGCGCAACAGTGTTGATTTTCGCTGGCGCCCTCATGTTCTTCTTGTCCGACCTTTCAGTCGCCGCTTTGCGGCTTGTACAAACAGCCTTGCCGACTTACGTCTTGGGATTGCCTCTGTACTACGCCGGTCAGCTTTGCCTTGCGGCCAGCGTTTCTCAATCACAGTCGGACCAAGGAATACACTGCTGACGAACTGTCGTTCAGGCGCTCGACCGGACGCGCCCCCAGTTCACTTCATTGCCCTCGACGGGTCTGAAGGGAATGTTCTGCGCCAGCAGCAGCGAGCAACAAGCAAATCCGGTACCGATCAGGAATACCGCCGAGTGCGAGATGATCCACACCAGCCCAAGCGCTGCAGGAATTACCACCGCGGCGATGTGATTGATCGTAAATGAGACGCCGGCAGAACTCGCGATGTCTTCAGGAGCAGCGATCTTCTGAAAATACGTCTGGATCGCGATAGCCAGGGCGAAGAACATATGATCGATGACATACAATCCCGCGCCGACGTACGAATTCTCGACGAATGCATAGGCCGTAAATACAATGACCAGGCCAACGTACTCGATCGTCAGTGCCGTGCGTTCGCCTATTCTGCCGATCAGACCACCAATTCTTTCGGCGAATAACCAGTTGAATACGTAGTTGATCAGAAACAGGGTCGTCACCTGTGCCGCCGAGTAGCCGAATTTCTCGACCATCAGGAAGGCGGCGAAAACCATGAAGATCTGCCGCCTGGCGCCGGAGAAAAATTGCAGCGCGTAAAACAGCCAGTAGCGCTTTTTCAACACCAGTGAACTGGTCTGTTCAAATTCTGCCTTAAAATGTGGAAAGCCGAGCGCCATGAATACGGCGAAACAACAGCAGGCGCCGCCGGCGAGCAAATAGAGCCAGACGTAGTCCAGTTCGAGCGGCGCCAGCAAGACCCATAAGGTTGCATACACGACCAGGGACGTAATCGAGCCGACAGAAATCAACTTCCCCAGGGCCCGCGGCGCGTCGGCTTTTTTGTACCACTGTAATGCCAGGGATTGTTTGACGACCTCGAAGTAATGGAATCCGGTGGACATCAACACAGTGGTCAGATAAAGGCCGATCGTATTCGGGAATAAACCGGTCAGAGCAACGCCGATACCCAGAAGTGCCAGGGCAATGACGGCAAACGTCTGTTCCTTCAGAATCAGCAATACAAACACCGTCGTAAACGCGAGAAAGCCGGGGACTTCACGAAGACTTTGCAGAATGCCGATTTCGACGCCGGTAAAGCCGGCCCTTTCGACGACAAAGTTATTGAGCAGCACGGTCCACGTACTGAAAGCGATCGGCATTGCGATCGCCATCAGGATAAGAAGCGTGCTCGGGGTTTGCCAGGGCCGTTGTTGCATCGACGCGGTCTTGGGAAAGACCTCCCTAACGCTTAAATATGTCGCTCAGATCCGGCATCGCCGGTAATTCCTCGGGTGTTTTCGTAATCTTGGATACGGCCCCGGAATCGCCAAACTCCAACAATTCTGAGCTATGGGTACTCGTCTTGCCGTTGGTGATAGATTCACCTTCCGCTTTAACCATGACGAAGGGCACCTGATCGGAAAACCATGCGGTGTTGCTACTGGTCACACTGATTTTCTTGAACATCACCTGCATTTCAGTAGTGCCAGTACCCTGAATCTTTCGTGCTGGAAAGCTTCCGGCCCTGACCGTCACATCCTCGTCACCAACAAAATCATACGAGTAGCTTATTTTTGTTCCCATGGCCTGCATCATTGATTCAGCCATCCCACCAGCGCCTGTCATGCGGATTGGGTTCTGGTCGCCCGTTTGCATAATGATTTCCTTGCCAAACGCCCGCAGGTTATTCACGGCATTCGCCGGATCGTCCTTGAAAGCGCTCTCGGGCACCAGCGACTTGAAAATGATCGTGTCACCGGAGGGCTTGCGCTTGCCCTTTTTGACGTCGAACGAATTCATCTCCATTTCTATCCAGTAGTGTTTTTCGCCGTCTCGCGTTTCTTCGCCAACCAGCGACGAACGTGTTTCTGTAATCGTCTGCCTGCCTTTATGATCGGTGGTGATATCTTCCCGCAGCTGCCAGCTACCAATTGGCGTGGCTTTCAGAAAGTCATAATTCAGAACTTCGCTGAAAGCCGGCGTCGCTGTCATCGCTAGCAACAGAACAACCAGCATGTTTTTCAAGTATTGTTTTCTCATTACCGGGTCCCCTTTTGAATTAGTCAATCTCGCGCACGCACGACGGCGAGTGTGGCAGCTTCCCAAGATACTACATTTGGCCTGATCGGCGATATCCGCGGCAACAGCGAGTCGTTCCGCAATTGGGATTTACAACGCGTCAGGAGTATATTTGTGCGCTGGCGCCACGTCCTGCAGTGGCTCAAACGCAGCACAAGCCCGGTTACGTCGAAAGGAGACCAAATTGTGAAACTCAGGAACTTTCAGATTTTTGCTGTCTTTATTCTGGCTATGTTAAGCAACCAGTACGCCATCGCCGATTACGTGGCCTACTCCGTTGGCGCGCAAGATAAGTCACCTTTGCCCGAAAGCGTGAGCGACATTGATACAAAGTACCTGCTCAACGTTGAATGGGGTACTTATGCAGGGCGTAAGGCCAGGCTGGGCGTTCTGGAAGTTGACAACAACAGTGGGTCCAACACCTATACGGTCTCGACCATGATGGGCGATATCAATTACTCGGACTCATCGACGGGCGTACCCGTTAACGGCATCGACGCCATCGTTATCGACTCATTGTCGCAGACCGGTCGTTTCCGGCTTGTCGAAAGAACCGAGCTGGATAATGTTCTGGCCGAGCAGGATTTGGCGGCGTCCGGACGTATCGCCAAGCCCTCCGGCGCCAAGACGGGCAACGTGCTCGGCGCTGAGTACCTTGTGCAGCTCGTGGTCACGGACTATGAGGCCAAGACATCAAGCACGAACAAGGGCATTGGCGGCCTCCTGACGAAGAAGGTGCCACTGCTCGGTGGCGTCAAGGCAGGTAGCAGCGAGGGACGCGTCGGTTTGAACCTGCGGCTGATCGACGCGGAGACCAGCGAGATTGTCTTCACGAAGCAGATCGAATCCGTCATCAAGGAAACCAATCTTGCATTCGGTGGTGCAGGATTGATCGGCGATGTCGGCCTTGGCGGCTTCATGTCGCAATACTCGAAAACGCCGATTGGCCAGGCCGTGATCGCCGGCGTCAATCAGGCGGTGTTCGAACTGATCAAGCAGATCGGCTCGAAATCGGCGGAGGGCTCGGTCGTCAAGGCAGACGCGACCCAGATCTATACAAACCTCGGCGAGGACTCGGTGGCCGTCGGTGACCGGCTGCAGGTTCTCAAGAGGGGCGAGGAACTCATCGACCCGGAGACCGGCATCTCGTTGGGAGGCAGCACTACCTCGCTGGGTGAGATCGAAGTGAGCCAGGTGCAGGAGAAATTCTCGATTGCGAAGCCGGTGTCCTTGAGTGGAACACCTGACAGGGGCGACAAGGTTGTCAGCACCAGGGCTGCGGCGCCACTCGAGTTTGCGACTTCCTGGAAAAAGCCCAGGTAGGCCTGCAAGCTTAATGGGGTCAGAGTACATTTCTCCGATAAATGTACTCTGACCCCATTAACAGACCTCAATCGACTAGTATGGTCTGTCAATTCTTCATCAAGTTCTGAATTATGAACAGCGACGCGTTATCCATTACTAACATAACGGTAGGCATTACCTGCCTCGTCTCCTTTCTTTTGATGCAGAATCGCGCGGGCAAGGCGCGCCTGGTCTTTCACCCGGCGACAATTCGCGAACATCATCAATGGTATCGCTTTCTGACGTCGGGTTTTATCCACGCAGACTTGATGCATCTTGCGATTAACATGTTCGTCTTGTGGTCATTCGGGAATGCCATCGAGAAGTTCTACTTTCCGGCGTTCCTTAGCGAGTTCACTGCTCAGAAATATATGCTGCTGTATTTCGGCGGCATCATCGTGGCGTCAATTCCGAGTTACGTCCGGCACAACAAGAATCCGAATTATGCCGCGTTGGGGGCATCGGGCGGTGTGTCAGCCGTGGTATTCGCCGCTATTCTTTTCGAACCCTGGCAGAATCTCTACCTGTACGGTGTGATTGCAATCCCGCAGATATTGGCGGGTGCGGCTTACCTCTTTTATTCGTGGTATTCAGACAAAAAAGCGGCCGACAATATCGGACACATGGCGCACTTCGCCGGCGCCGTCTGGGGCTTCCTGATTACCGGGCTAATGAGCCCAGACCTGTTTACTCGCTTCATTCAAAAGGCACTGCAAGGTCCGAGCTGGCTCTAGGGCGAAAAAGGGGACAGACCCCTTCGAAAAGGGGGACAGACCCCTTTCCCGGCTTTTGCTAACGGTGCGTGGCAAGTGTAAGTTGGCGGACGGTAGCCGGTAATAAGATACCCGCGCGGACGAAACTAAAATGGATCGAATGGAATTCCTGATTTACAAAAACGACCTGATTGCCGTGTTCCTTGTTGTGGCCTTGCTTTTTTCCTACCGGGTTTTTCTTCGAAGGGTATCGCGCCGCGATTCGTTGGCTGTGCTGTCTAACGCAGCATCCCTGGCGCGTAACGCATGGGTAGAAACCGTCATGGCAAACCATGCGGACGCCATCCTGGCCATACAAACACTTCGAAATTCAACGATGGCCGCGTCATTCCTGGCGTCGACCGCCATACTCCTGATGGTCGGTGCGCTGACGCTAACCGGTCAGGCCAAGTCGCTACAGGCGACCTGGCATTTTCTGAATATATTTGGAACGCTCGCGCCGGAACTTTGGCTGGTCAAATTACTGGTAATCCTGTTGCTGCTATTTTATGCGTTCTTCAGCTTCACGAATTCAATCCGCATAAACAATCACGTCGGATACATGGTATCGCTCAAGCAGGATGACGGGCTGAAACTATTTTCACCACGGATGGTTGCCAGTCAGTTGAACCTGGGTAGTGACTATTTCCGCGCGGGAATACGCGCCTACTACTATCTCGTGCCGCTGGTGTTCTGGCTGTTCGGGCCGGCGTACATGGTCGCGTCGACCCTGATCCTGGTGTTTGTCTTTCTACCGAAAATTGACCTTACACCGCGGCAATTTCGCCAGGCAGAGCAAGACAACCAATAGATGCAACTGGGGTCAGACCCCTTTTACCCCGCGATCCCAGTAAGGCGATTTTATGGCGGCCGACAGCGATACGAATCTACGGCTCGACAATACTCGAACTCGTCTAAGCAGGTTAGCCTGGCTCCTGGACAATTCGATCCGACTGCCCGGAGGGTTCCGGCTGGGGCTTGATGGCATCGTCGGTCTACTGCCGGGAATCGGCGACCTGATGACAGCCGCTGTTTCGTTCTACATCATTGCAAAAGCCGCTTTCATGCGGGTGCCAGCGAGCATCCTTGCCCGCATGGGCCTAAACGTGCTGCTGGAGTTGGTGATTGGAATCATCCCATTGTTCGGGGATGTTTTTGATATTGTTTTTCGGGCGAACTTGCGCAATGTCGCGCTGATAGAATCCCATCTCGACGACCCCGACGGCACCAGAAATCAAAGCCGCTGGATTATTGTAGTAACGCTAATATCGATCGTGCTGCTGCTGCTCCTTGCCGTCGCGCTAACGTTAAGCTTGCTCGGAATGTTGTGGTCTAAAATCACAACATGACAACGTCACTAACATTGACGAACCGCGATTTGCGAATTCGCATGACCCCTCAGCAACAGTCAATCTGATCGCGTACCTCTTCGGCAGCCTTGCGCAGGTCGGCGATCATCGTGGCCGCAGGCTTGCGCTTGCCCTTTGGCAATCGCGACATGATCAGCGCAACGGCGTTTTCGGTCATGCCGGCGAGACGCCTGGCCTCTTTTGCGCCGGTAGTGGTCAGCTCGATCACCCAGCGCCGTCCGTCGTTCGGGTCCTGGTGCCGCTCGACGAATCCGCGTGACTCCAGCCCATCGAGCAGCCGCGTCATCGCCCCTTTTGTCACGCGCGCCTGGCGGGCGAGGGTCGATGCGTCCCAGGTGCCCTCGAGCAGCGTCTGCAGGACCACGCATTGCGCGACCGTCACGGTGCCACAGCAGACCTGATCGCGCTCCAGCATCGCGAACATACGACAGAACGCGACCACGTCATCGACGAGCGTGCTCATGGTTTCCTTGCCTGTATCGTGTAGCTGAAGATCGTCCCCGCAACCTGCCTGGCGCGTTCGACGCCAAATGTCGCGATCGCCGCGCTGATGATCGGGTCATCCGTGGCAACGTCGAATATCTCCCCGGCCGGCCGTCGCTGCATCTCAATGGCCACGAAGCCGGCGTCGCGGATGTGTCCCACGTAGACTTCTTCTGTATCCGCGCCGGCGACGCACGCGATCAACGCAGCGACGTTTTGCACACCTTCGGGCGGCAGCGGCTCGGTAAGCAGGATGTCACTGATCGCCAACCGGCCACCTGGCTTCAATACACGAAACGCCTCGCGAAACGCTGCCGCTTTGTCCGGACTCAGGTTGATGACGCAGTTGGAGATGATGACGTCCGCCGACCCTGATGCGACGGGCAGCGCCTCGATCAGACCCTCACGGAACTCGACCGTTCGCGCGTAGCCTGCGTTCACCGCGTTGGTGCGCGCGCGCGCCAGCATCTCCGGTGTCATGTCGACACCGATGAAGCGCCCGTCGCTGCCGAGCTTCTCGGCGGCAAGCAACGCATCGAACCCGGCGCCGGATCCAAGATCAACGACGATCTCTCCCGGCTGCAGATTCGCGATTGCCGTCGGATTGCCGCAACCAAGGCCGAGGTTCCCGGCGGCCGCGGGTCCGGCCAGGTCCGCATCGGAATAGCCGAGCTGCTTCGCAATATCGATTTCGGTGGCGGTGCCGCTGCCGGTCGGCCCGCAACAGCTCGCCTTCTCCGCGGCAACGCGCGCATAGCCTTCGCGCACGGCCGTATGTGTTTGTGCCTCTTTCATCGCACAGCTCCTTAGTTGACCCACTCAACTATATAATTGACCTATGCAACTAAAATGTCAAGTTGAATCTCGGTGCCGACATCGTAATAGGCGGCGCTTTGTCCGCAGACAATAATCCTCACCCCAGGGCGTCGGTGGCGCAGGCAGCGCAGGGGTGGTACCTCTTATTTCCTGCAAGAATGTCGACCAGTTCCTGCATAGCCGAGTAAAACTAGCGAGTATCGCTCTATATCGGTCCATATCGGTGTACCGCTAATTGCAGCGCATAACCGCTGTTTAAACATAACAAAGTTAACTAATTGAAAGGAATACCATCATGACTCGTTACCTGGCAGTAGTAATTGCAGTGTTTCTGGCCTCCCCGGCGATGGCCGAAAGCCCGAGCTTCAACTTCATAGAACTTGGCTACGATTTTGTTGACCTCGATCTTGGTGGTGGAGACAGCGTCGACGGCGATGGATTCGCTTTGGGAGGTTCCTTTGAGATCAATGAAAACTTTTTCGGCTTCGCCAGCTATTCGGACACCGGATTCGATTTCAGCGTTGACCTGACACAGATGCAGCTGGGCGTCGGCTGGCGCACCGGGCTCACCGATAACACGGACTTCTTCGTCCGCGCAGCCTATGTCGCGTTAGAAATTGATGCTCCAGGATTTGGCTCACTTGACGAAAACGGATATGGCCTCGGTATTGGTGTGCGCGGTAACGTAAGCGAGCTGGTTGAGCTATACGGTGAGATTGCCTATGCTGATCTCGGCAGTGGCGCTGACGGCACGGCTGTTGGTGGCGGCGCCTATTTCAAGGTAAGCGACAATGTCGCGCTCGGTCTCGGCGCCTCGGTCGACGATGACGTGACGACTTACGGCGCAAGTGTACGGTTCTACTTCGACCAGTAGTTCATTCGCTCAAGAGTTACGAAAGGCCTCGCTACCGCGGGGCCTTTTTTTTGGTAAATGTTTAGATGGGGACAGACCCCATTACGACCCGTTAGGTAAAATCCCACGGGACAGCGCCGACCGCTGGGCATAGAATCTATGTATGACCGTTGCAGGACGTGATCAAATGAATCGACCCCTAAATGCTCTTATCGGCTGTGTTTTCCTGCTGCTCGCGGGCTGCGGCGGCTCGTCCGGACCTGCTGCGCCGAACAACCCGCCTGACGGGGCGCCGGTCGGCCTGCTGAGCCAGGTCACGGATGCCACCGCATTCGAAGCGTCGCTGAAGGCTGCCCTGACGACGATGAGCAGCGACGTGCAGCTGGCCGCTGCCGACAGCGCGGCGGCAGCCGAGTCGCGCGGCAATTACACTGGAACGTACACGCAGGAAGTGAGCGTCGACGAGTTCGACGCGGTCCGTTACGACGGCTCGCACCTGTTCGTCGCACCGCGGCGCTACATCAACTGCTGCTTCATTCTCGAGGCCGCATCTGATGATGGTGCCACGAGCACCGGCAATGATCCCGAGCGTTCGATCCGCATACTCGCGACCGACCCCGGTAACGGGTCGGCAACGCTTGCCGGCACGATCCCGCTCGAGGACAACGTGTCAGTGCAGGGTATGTACCTTGCCGCCGATCGCATGTTCGCACTCGTCAGCGAATCGATTTACGGCAGTTACGGCGAACGCTGGGCCGACGTGGCGATATGGGCGCCCGAACAACTCGGCTACCAGGTCTACGACGTCAGCGATGTCGGCGAGCCCACGCTCGAAGTGGATGCCAGGATTGACGGCGTATTCGTCGAAAGTCGGCGCATCGGTGACACGGTCTATATCGTTAGCCGCTATACGCCGTATGTCGATGGGCTCAACTACTACGTGACGACCGCCGAACAGCAGGCGCAAAACGAGCAGGTCCTGGGCGCCGTCTCGCTCGACGAATTGATGCCGACGATTACGATCAACGGCGTGACTCAGCCACTCGTCGCGCCCGATCGCTGTTTCGTCACGACGGCGGACGATGCGCCCGGTTACGCGGTCATCACCAGCATCACCGCCGTGCCGATCAACAATCCAGCAGCGTTCTCGACCACCTGTTACAACGAGGATGCCTACGGTGTCTACGTGTCGGAGAACGCGTTGTACCTGACGGAGTTTCGTCCGGATGCCGCGCTCTCTCTCGATGTTACCCGCATTCACAAGTTTGCCCTGGCGGGCACCGACGTGCGTTAC
>JBATID010000356.1:0-3797 GCA_049667545.1 Woeseiaceae bacterium | reverse complement strand
CCGTAATGGGGTCTGACCCCATTTTACCAATCATGCAAGCACCGTAATGTGCTCTGACCCCATTTTAGTAATGTACTCTGACCCCATTTTTCAGGCATAAAAAAACGCCCGGCTTTTGAGGGCCGGGCGTTGGTCTTGCGATATTGCCGAGATTTACATCGAGAAGTTCTTCCTGAACGTGACACCAATTGTGCGTGGCATGTTCGTCCGGAAAGCCAGGCGAGCACGGCCACCGCGTTCACGGTCGAACGACAGGTTGGCATTTTCATCGCCAACGTTGTGGATGTACAGAACCGCCGACCAGTCGTCTTTCTCGACACCGGCACTCAGGTTGACGATCGTGTATGCGTCGAGGTTGAGATCGAGCGTGGTTGCGTCGTCGCCACTCGCGCCGCCGAACGGCAGTCCGGAAACGAATACGCCGGCACCGGGACTCTGGTCACTCGGCTGCGTGATGCGATCACCGACGTGGTGAATCGTCGCAGTCAGGAACGCATCAGAACCACCCATTAACGAGATCGGAAACGTGTAGCTGCCTGATGCCGCGATCTGGAAGTCCGGAACTGACGCCAGTCGATTGCCCTTTTGCACGCCACCCAGAATTGCACCGGTGGCGTCGGTAACCGTCGTGTCAAACTCGGATTCCAGAACACTGCCCGCCAATGAGAAGTACAAACCATCGCTGGGCTGTGCCTCGAGCTCGAACTCGACGCCGGCCGTGTGCGCGTCGGCTACGTTAAACGAGATACGCGACGAACAGGAACCGGCGTCCAGCGTAACCTGCAGATCCTCGATGTCGGCATAAAACGCTGCGGCATTAAACGTAACGCCGTTGCCAAAGACGGACTTGATGCCCGCTTCGTAATTCCACATCTTCTCATCGCCGTAGGACTGGAAGCCGCCGAAGATAACCTCGTCTTCGTCGGTACACAGCGTTGCGTTCAGCGGGTCATTGACGCCGCCAAGACGAAAACCCTGCGATGCCTGCGCGTTCAGCGTGACGTTATCGTTCATGTTCCAGCTTGCCAATACCCGCGGCGTGAAGCCATCTGACGTAGTCTTGTCCGCGATGTTGTCGAAGCCCGAGGAGAACAATCCGCCCTGTGTGATCGTGCGCGACTCCTTGAAGTCATAGTAGCGGCCACCGACGGTCACGTGGAACTCGTCCGACACGTCGTAGGTCGCCTCACCGAAAAACGCTGTCTGCTCGATATCGTAGGGCAGGTCCGCGTTATAGGGAGAGTCGAGGTTCGCGTAGCCATTGGCAACGGCCGCCGATGTCCCGGCTCCCAGCGTTGCGTCCGTTACCGCTGCATAGCCCGGGGTCGGTAAACGCTGTTTGTAGTCACGTTCCGTGTCCGACCTGAACACGCCGACCAGCCACTGGAGCGAACCATCGTTGGTCGAGGCGAGTCGCGCTTCGAACGTGGTTTGCTTGAGATCGGTCGTATCCCGCAGGTTCGACGGCAACAGAACGCCGGCATCCGGATACCCGAGGTCGACCGACACGCTGCCACTAAGCGCGCTTGCGTCGCGGCTGACCAGGATCTCCCGGTCCATCGTGCTGACGACGACATCCAGGTCGACGTTCTCAAACTCCGCGTTCAACGTTACGTCAGCAAGAAAAGTCTCGTCGGTAAACTCTTCGCGCAGCAGCAGGTGTTGCTCGCGTTCCCCAAGCTGCACCGGCGGACGCGTTGTCGTGAACGGATTTGCGTACAGGTTAAACACCTCCTGGCGATTGAAGCCGTCGGCCTCCACTTCCTGGTACACGATACGCGGTGTAATCGTCACAGTATCCGACGCCATGAACGTCAGTGCCGCGCGGGCACCCATGCGGTTACCGCCGTTGACGTCACTGTCCACTCCGCCGCCTTCGCGCCGGGCGTCGATGAAGCCGCCGTATTCAGTGGTGTAACCCACCAGCCGCAGTGCGGCACGACCTTCCGACAATGGAATATTGACCATGCCTTTTACGTGGCCGCCGACATCGCCGTCGGTAATGGAATTAATGTCGACCTCGACGCTGGCATCCGAATTATCGAGATCGGGCTTGTTGGTGATGTAACGAATCGTGCCACCCACCGAACCGGAACCGAACAGCGTGCCCTGCGGCCCGCGCAAGGTTTCGACGCGATTCAGGTCGAACAGATCAAAATCGGGTGTAAACAACGACAAGGAAATTACCGACTCATCGAGGTACACGCCGACCTGCTCTTTCACGCCCGGCTGGTCGCGAACAATCTGACCGGCCGACACGCCGCGAATCGCAACCTGGCTCTGGCCAGGGCCTAAGTTCTGCACGGTAAGGCCGGCGACGTTTCTCGAAAGACCCTCGAGGTCCGTGGCACCGGAGCGCTGAATGTCTCTTGCCGTCTGTGCGTTGATCGAAAACGGCACGTCCTGAATCGTGGACTCGCGCTTGGTCGCCGTGACCGTGATCTCTTCCAGCGCGCTCTGCGCCGCGGCGCCGCCACTCAGGCCTAATGCGGTTAATCCTGCGGCAACAGCAAACAGCTGGCACCTCTTTTGGTTACTTGCGTTCATTATCTCCCCCTTGCACGGCCGGATGGCCGATCAGCTTCAAACATTATTGGTTTTGATGAACCGCCTAGAATAGTCGGATAGCGCTTCAATATGAAATGTTTTACGGCGTAAAAGTTGTTTCAATCGGAACGATCGATGCGCGTCAACCGGTCATCCGCCAGATCTCACCCTCGTCAGAGGCGCGCTCACGGTGCATCAGTATCCAGCCCGCGTGCTCTTCCAGGGCGGCATCGCCGAGCACTTTAAGGACCCGGCGCCGCTCGGCGTCGTCAGCCGACTGGTCGATGCGCTGCCGTGCCTTGTTGAAGGCCCGGAACATGAACTCGTATTGCTTGATGAGCTCCGCGTCGGCGATGCTGAACGTATAGGACTGGCGAACACCAGTCCCCAGCAGCAGTACACCCATGGAGATGACGATCGGGTCACGCACTCGTTCGGCAATCTCCGCGCTGGCAAACACGAACAGGGCGAACGCCACGAAACTGATCCATAGCACCACGTTGCCCAGGCGCTCGGTGTTGCGCTGCCGAATCGATTTTTCCGATCCCTTGCGACGGTAGTAGCCGAGCTGCCCGCTCTGCTGGTCACCAATCCAGTTACGCAGGACGAAATCGAGGCCGGGCTGCTCGGTATACGGTTTGACGTTGCACTCCATACCGGCGACACGCATCACGTTGCGAATCCAGCCAAGATCGGGGTCCTGCATCTGCAGGAAATTATCGTGCGCGAACTTCGTCACGTTGCCAGACGTAATGCCGGCTGCCGCCCAGTAAAACTGCACGCGCAGGCCTTCGGCAAGCGCACGATAGTCCAGGTACTTTCTGTGCCACGCGCCTTTTTCCGCAACACGATGAATGACAACGGCGACACCAAAAAACGCAACAAAGGCAAGGATGAAGATGCGCTGCGGCACAATGTCCGAATAGGCGATGTACATGATGCCCATAAGGAACGCGAGTATGTGTCCGGACCGCAGCACCCACATCTTGCGTTTCTGGTAATAGATTGCCAGCCAGTCAGCGACGCGAAACACATGGTCGATATCACGCGCACCCTCTGGTAAGAAGGCCCGCGAGTCTTCTTCCATCAGGGTCCAGGCTTCATTCTGAATGCTCTCCTCGTGCTCGCGCGCATCGCGACTGAACTCACTGGTGTGCGCGAACACTCGCTCGTGGCGTTGCGGCAGATGCGGGGTGCGCGGTCGATTCTCGTCCGCTGTGTACCAACTGCACGACACTGGCTCCAGGCCA
>JBATID010000355.1:0-1946 GCA_049667545.1 Woeseiaceae bacterium | reverse complement strand
AGCATGTGCGGGCTAATACGGTGCGCGGCCAGTACACGGCTGGCGCTATCAGCAAGAGTACGGTGCCCGGTTATCTCGACGAGCTTGGCGATGAGCTTGGCGACGAGCCCAGCTCGACGGAAACGTTTGTAGCACTTAAACTCGAGATCGAAAACTGGCGCTGGTCAAACGTTCCGTTCTATTTACGGACGGGCAAACGGTTGCCGGCAAAGCACTCTGAAATTGTGGTGCAGTTCGAGGCGGTGCCGCACTCGATATTTCCGGAGCAAAAATACAACGTACTGCCTAACTTGCTGCGCATCCGTTTGCAGCCGGACGAGGGCGTACAGCTGTCGGTCATGGCGAAGGAACCGGGTCCGGGTGGTTTCAACCTGAAGCCCGTATCGCTGGATCTGAGCTTCGCCGAGACATTCGGCGTTCGCTACCCGGATGCCTACGAGCGCCTGCTGATGGAAGTATTGCGCGGCAATCCGGCGCTGTTCATGCGGCGCGACGAAATTGAATCGGCTTGGGACTGGATTGATGGCATCATCGACGGCTGGGAGGCGACCGCACAAAAAGTCGAATCTTACGTCGCCGGCTCGTGGGGGCCGACGGCTTCATCATTATTGCTCGATCGCGATGGTCGTGCATGGCATTCGGATACCTGATTGTGACTGAACACTATTTTGAATCACGGCAGGAAGCTTCGGTGGCCGCCGCCAGGCGCATCGTTGAACTGCTTTCCAGGCGCCTCGATAACAATGACGAAGCGTCACTTGTTGTCAGCGGCGGCACGTCTCCGGGTCAGTGCTTTGCGGCTTTGGCCGCCACGGAACTTGATTGGCAGCGGGTGCAGGTCGCGCTCAGCGACGAACGCTGGGTGCCGCCGGAGCACGAGGACAGCAACGAGAAGCTGGTGCGCGAGCTGCTGCTGATTGATGCGGCAGCCGCCGCAACGCTGTTGCCGGTTTATGCCGAAGGCGTTTCTCCCGAAGAACGCTGCAACGAGTTGCAGGATCCGTTGCCAGTCCTGCCGTTCGCCTGTTCATTGATTGGCATAGGGACCGACGGACATTTCGCGTCACTATTCCCGGATGTGGATAACGTGGACCAGGCAATGAATGTTGAGTCGGGACGCTTGTACATACCGGTCGTCACCGCGGCGAGCCCGCACGTACGCATCAGCATGACGCTGGCGGCGATTTCGCGCAGCGACGAGATAGTGCTGTTATTTTTTGGCGACGACAAACTGGCTGTCTACGAGAAGGCTAAAGCGACGTCGAATGGGTACCCATTGTCGCGTCTCCTGCGACAAAAGCGCGCGCCGGTCAGGGTTTTCTGGGCGCCATGATGGAGGTCGACACGCAGTGAATCCGGTAATCGAGCGCGTTACAAAGCGCATCATCGAGCGCAGCGTGAAGTCGCGCAGCGATTATCTTGCGCGCATGCATGCGGCGGCGAATGACGGTCCTGCGCGTGGCGCGCTCGCTTGCAGTAACCTCGCACATGGATTTGCGGCGTGCGGCAGTGATGACAAGGCAGCATTGAAAGGCACCGTAGTTCCCAATATTGGCATTGTCTCTGCCTATAACGACATGCTGAGCGCACATCAGCCCTTTGAAACCTACCCGGCGGTGATCAAAAGGGCGGCTGCCGAGCGCGGCGCCGTCGCGCAGTTTGCGGGCGGTGTGCCGGCGATGTGTGACGGTGTGACTCAAGGCACCGACGGCATGGACCTGTCGTTATTCAGTCGCGACGTTATTGCGTTATCCACCGCCGTCGCGTTATCGCACAATATGTTCGATGCGGCGCTGTGCCTCGGCGTTTGCGACAAAATTATCCCGGGTCTCCTGATTGGTGCGCTCTCATTCGGGCATTTGCCGGTCGTCTTTGTTCCCGCCGGGCCGATGGTTTCCGGGCTGGGTAACAAGGAAAAAGCGCGCATTCGCGAAGAATACGCGGCA
>JBATID010000354.1:0-5719 GCA_049667545.1 Woeseiaceae bacterium | reverse complement strand
CGTAGCGTACGCCCGCCTGCCTCGCTTCCGGCGTGCCGCCGCACCAGACGACGACCGTTGAGAAGAGCGCCATCAGCTCCCAGTACAGGAACAGCGTGATCAGGTCGCCGGCAAAACTGACGCCAATCGCGCCCGCCGCATAGGCGTACGCCGAAGAGAGCTCATACCACTTGGCCTGCCTGAACGCATACAAACCGCCGACGAACGCCATGAGAGCGAAGATTGTCGCAAACAGGCGCCGGATTTCACTGCCCTCGAGCGGCTCGATGCGGTAGTCGAGAAAGGCAATGTCGTAGGCGACACCGTTGGGTACCTGCCAGATAAACCACAAGGTCACGAGTGGTGCAGCCAGCACGATCGCAGTGCGCAGGTGGCCGCGCGCCGGGCCGATCAGGAGCGCGCCCACTATCATGAAGATTGCCGGGGGAATCAGCTCAAACATCGCTTTCCCCGTCATCATAGTAGCCCTCGGGCTTTTTCAGCACGTAGCCCAGCCCCTTGGCGACCAGCACCATGGCCAGGCAGGACAGGAAACCGAACACGGCGCCGAAACCGAACCAGCCGTCAATGCCAAAGTAGCCTTTGACATAGATAAATACCTGGGCCAGCACGAGCACAATGAGCACTGCGATAAATATCCTCCAGAGGAGTTTTATCGTCGCAGGGCGCGCCAGCCAGTGATCAGCTTGTTGCGGTTCATTCATTACAGATTCTCGACAACCTGGCGCTCCAGCTCGAGCGTCGCACCATGAAAAAAGAAAAACCCAATCGTCAGCAACGCGGTCAGCGCCAGCGCCAGCACCGCCGGCCAGGGTGCTTCACCATGTTCTTTGCCGGGAGCCTCGTCCTCGCGCATGAACCACGCCATGTAGATGATCGGCAGAAAATAGGCGGCATTCAGCACCGTGCTGAGGATGATCGTTGCCAGCGCAACGTAATTGTCGTCCTGGAAAGCGCCGGCGAGTATGTACCACTTCGACACGAAACCGCCGGTCGGCGGCACACCGATCATGCTCAGCGCGCCGATGGTGAACGCGGTCATCGTTACCGGCATGCGCCTGCCGATACCCTTGAGCTGGTGGATTTCGGTTTTCTTCGCCGCGACGTAAATGGCCCCCGCAGCAAAGAATAAGGTGATCTTGCCAAAGGCATGCGCAACCATGTGGATGGCTGCACCGATCTCGGCGAGCGGCTTGAGTATGGCGGCGGCCATGACCACGTACGACAGCTGCGCGATGGTCGAATAGGCCAGCAGGCGTTTGAGGTTCTGCTGCCGCAGGGCCACGACGCTCGCGGCGATGATCGTGAACGCGGCGGCGTACAGCAGCCAGCCGCTGCTCGGCTGCGCGAACAGGAAATCGACACCGAAGACGTACACGATGACCTTGGTGATGGTGAATACACCCGCCTTGACGACCGCCACTGCGTGCAGCAAAGCACTCACCGGCGTCGGCGCAACCATCGCGGCCGGCAGCCAGCGATGCACGGGCATGACGGCGGCCTTGCCGATGCCAAATACGAACAGTCCGAGCAACAGGCCGACCGCGGGTCCTTCGATATGTTCTGCCAGGAATCCGCCGGGTACGAAATCGCCGCCGCCCACCACGCTGTAGGTCCAGATGATTGCGGGCAGGAACAGGCCGATGGATGTCGCCAACAGTATGCCGAGGTAGACACGCGCCGAGCGCACCGTATCCGGGTCGCCCTTGTGCGCCACCAGCGGATAGGTCGAGAGTGTCAGCACCTCGTAAAAAATGAACAGCGTGATCAGGTTGCCGGCAAAGGCGACGCCCATCGTCGCGGCGAGCGACACGGCGAACATCACGTAAAAGCGCGTCTGGTTTTGCTCTTTGTTGCCCCGCATGTAGCCGATCGAATACAGCGAATTGATGATCCACAAACCCGAGGCCAGGGCGGCGAACAGCATGCCGAGCGGCTCCACGCGGAAGGCGATTTCTACGCCGGGCATCAGTTCGGTAACGGTCACGCCGGGCCGCGCGCCCGCCAGCACTGCCGGCAACAGGCTCCAGACCGCCATGGCGAGACCGCCGGCGGTCACCAGTGTCACCGTCTCGCGCAAGTTCGCGTTAATGCGGCCTGCCAATGCGATACCGGCCGCGCCCGCAAGCGGCAGTAACAACGCAACCAAAATGGTCGATTCAGCGCTCATGGCAGGTGATCCAAAAGCTCGGCCGCGGCATCACCGGACAGCGTGAGCGGTAAATCGGGCACCAGGCCGAAGTAGATATTTGCGGCGGCCGCCAGCCACAGGGTCGCCACCAGCAAGGGCGGCAAGCTCACGGTTGAGGTTGGTTCCTCCGTCGTCTTTCCGAAGCATGCGGCTTCGACGATGCGCCAGACGTAGACCACCGCCATCAGTGAACTGACGAGGATAACGGCCACCAGCGGCAGGCCCGCCGTGCCGAGTTCCATGGCGGCGCTGATCAGGTACCATTTGCTGACGAAACCGGCCGTTCCCGGTATCCCGATCAGACTGAGGGCGGCGATGACGAAGGCGCCAAAAGTCCATGGCATGCGGCGCGCGATACCCTTCAGGTCATCGAGCCGCAAACCGGCCGCGACCGTGGCAAACAAAGCAACGGCCAGGAACAACGCACCTTTTGCCAGTGCGTGGTTGAAGATATGCACGATACCGGCCGTCAGCCCGGCGACGGTGACAAAACTCGCGCCGAGCATCATGTAACCGATTTGTGCGATCGATGAAAAAGCCAGCAGGCGTTTGATATTTTTCTCGAACATGGCAACCGCCGAACCGACCAGTATGCCGAGGATGGCCAGGGGCATCAGGTAAACGGCGAACTGGAATGCATGGCCCGCCAGGTTTTCCTGGAAAACGAAGAAATCGAAACGCAACAGGATATACAACGAGACCTTGGTGGCGCAGGCCGCCAGGAACGCGGTCACCATGTGCGGCGCGTAGGTGTAGGCATTTGGCAGCCAGACATGCAGCGGGAATATCGCCGCCTTCAGCGCAAGGCCAACGGTGATGAAACCGGCCGCTGCCAGTATCGGGCGCTGGTCCGCAACGGCCCCTATCCGGAGTTCCATATCGCCGAGGTTGAGCGTCCCGGTCATCATGTAGATGAGGCCGACACCGATCAGGTAAAAAGTCGCGCCGATCGTGCCCATGATCAGGTACTTGAATACCGAGGGCAGCGCCCGCCGGTCCGGACCGCCCGCGATCAGGACGTAACTCGCGAGTGACGAAATCTCCATGAACACGAAGATATTGAACGCATCGGCGGCAACCACGATACCGGACAAACCGGCGAGCGCCAGCAGCCATGCCGCGTAAAAAAACGGCTGGCGCCCCGTATCGATTTGCGCGTCCAGGCTTTCCCGGCCGCCGATCAGCGTGAATAAGGATGCGCCGGTGACCACCAATAACAGGAGCGCGCTCAGCGCATCGACCTTGAGCTCGATTCCATACGGCGCCGGCCACGAACCCATCAGGTAGGTCGCCGTCTCACCGGCGAGAACGCCCTGCACAAGCTGAAGCGCGATCGCGAACGTAAGCACGCTCGCCATCGTACACGCCGCCCAGGCCAACCCGCGCGGCCTCAGCAGCACGACGAGTGGCGCCATGAGCATCGGCACGACAACCTGGAGTGCCGGGAGGTGATCAACCAACGCGTTCACCGCTCGTCGATCTCCTGGATTTCATGCTCCTCGATCGAGCCGTATTCCTCCTTCAAACGCACTACGATCCCGAGGCCCAGGGCCGTCGTGGAAATACCGACGACGATCGCAGTGAGAATAAGCACCTGTGGCAGCGGGTTCGAGAATATGGCGACACCTGAATCGGAAAAGATCGGGGCCGTACCGCCATCGATCTTGCCCATCGTGATGTACAACAGGAAAACAGCAGCCTGGAAAAGCGACAGGCCGATCAGCTTCTTGACCAGGTTGCGCTTTGCGACGACCGCGTAAAAGCCGATCATCAGCAATATCGCGAAAACCCAGTAGTTGTAGAGGCCCAGTATCTCCATGGGTTAGCGACCCCTCGCCGCGAATGCATGAAAAATACCCAGCAGCACGCCGGTTACGGTGATGCCGACACCGGCCTCGATGAGCAGGATGCCCAATTGCTGTCCTTTGACAGGGTTCGAAGACAAGACCGAATAGTCGAGAAAATTACCACCCAGCAAAATTCCCGCGACACCGACAGCACCATACAGGAGCGGGCCGATGGCTATGAGTCCAAGCAGCACGCGTGCGGGCAGGACCGACAGGGCGCGCTGCTCACCTTCCAGCAACGCAAACAGAATAATGGCCGCGGCGATGATTGCGCCGGCCTGAAAACCACCGCCCGGGCCATATTCTCCATGGAACTGCACGTACAGGCCGAACAACAGGATAAACGGAATCAGCACCCGGCCGACGACCCTTGGAATCAGGTGGTGGCGCAGCCCTTCATTGATCTTCTCCTGCGGCAACGAGCCCAAGGGTGCGCCGCTGCCGAGCAGAAATAGAACGCCGATACCGGCCGTGAACACCACGAACACTTCACCCAGCGTGTCGTAACCACGAAAGCTGCCGAGCACGGCAGTGACGACATTCGGGATATCGATGTATTCCGGTGTTTTTTCCAGGTACCACGGTGCAACATGCGTCTGCGACGGTGCCTCAGGGTCCCCGAAGCGGGGCTTATCGAATGTCGCGTAAATGAGAATCAGCGCGGCTGCTGCGACAACCACTAACGAAAGCATCTTGTTCGAAGACTTCGACCGCTCGCGTTCAGACGTCAGCGCCAGCGCACTCAGGAACAGAACCGTGGAGATGCCCGCGCCAATGGCGGCCTCGGTCAGTGCCACATCTGCGGCATCGAGCAGGAAGAAGTTGCCGGCGATGAGCAGGCTGGCTATACCCATGAGCATCACGGCAACGAACAGGTTGTCGGTGCGTACGATCGCAAGCGCAGTGATCACGAGCAACGTGAGCAGGAAGATACTGAAGATGACAATCATTCCTGCCCCTCGTCATCATCCTGGTCTGATTTATCCAGCGGATGCGTTCCGGCGAGCAGCGCCGCACTGGCAAGCGCGTTCGACGATGTCGGGCTTGTCAATAACAGGAAAAGAAGGACAGCGATTAATTTGATCGTCGCCAGCGACCAACCTGCCTGCAGCATGACACCGCCTAACACCAGGATCGCGCCCATACTGTCGGTAATACTCGCCGCGTGCATGCGCGTATACAGGTCGGGCATACGCAGGGCACCGATGCCACCGATAAGGACACTTAAACCTCCAAGCGTGAGCAGCACCCAGCTTAGGATGTCGAGTAACGTGGTCATTGGGTCACCGCCTCCGGTCGCGCTCGTTACTGCGCCGTAATGCGCGGTTTCGGAAAAACTCGAGCACGGCCAGCACGCCGATAAAGTTAATCAGTGCATAAGCGAGTGCAAGATCCAGAAAGTCCGGCCTGCCATACAGAAAAGCAATAACGGAAAGTAGCAGCACCGTCTTCGTGCCAATCATGTTGACGGCAAGCACGCGATCATAAACCGATGGGCCCAGCACCGCGCGAATCAGCGCAAGCCCCATGGTTAGGAGCGTGGCAATGGTTACAGCGTAATACATGATCAGCGCTTCCTGAGTCCGGCGACACGCCGAAGCATTTCGCCGTCCTTCAACGCGGCGGCGCCATCGCGTGTCAATGCATGGACACGAAGCCGCCCTTCATAGACATCGAGCGT
>JBATID010000353.1:0-6636 GCA_049667545.1 Woeseiaceae bacterium | reverse complement strand
GAGCGCATGACAAAAACCTGACCGCGTCCTGCCCTTATGGCGCCATCGGCAAGCGCCCGACATATTTATTGACGGACTGTCTCGCTGGCGCTCGCTTTATGTCTCGCCAACAAATATCTCGTGCACTTGCCGATTCCCGGCACAAGATCAAAGCCTGTCGTGTATACAGGATGTACAATGGCTGGATGATCGGTAATTTAGTCAATTACGTCGAGCGCATCGTATGGGGCGATGCGTTGGCAAAGTACGGCCTGCCCGGCCGCATTGCCCGCACCATATTGCGCTACCTGTACGCCCTGCTGCGCGATATTTTTTCGGGCCAGCTCACGCTACGTTCGATGAGCCTGGTTTATACGACCTTATTGTCGGTCGTGCCCCTCATCGCATTCAGCTTTTCGGTACTCAAGGGCCTCGGCGTGCACAAAGGCCTTGAAACACGGCTCTATACGATACTAGAGCCGCTCGGTGACAAAGGCGTGGAAATCGGCGACAAGCTGATGATGCTGGTCAACAACGTCAACGGCAGCGTGCTCGGCGGCATCGGCCTGGCATTTTTTATCTATACCGCCATTTCGATGGTGCAGAAGGTCGAAGAGAGCTTCAATTACGTCTGGTACGTGACCAAGGCCCGCAGTTTCGCGCGTCGCCTCACCGAGTACATGCTGGTACTGCTGATCGGTCCGGTTCTGGTCGTTATTGCGCTTGGCATGATCACGACGCTGCAAAACGAGTCGATTGTGCAGGCGCTGATCGAAAACGACATCCTCGGGCCGCTGTTTGTGGTCAGCAGCAAGCTGACGCCCTTCCTGCTCGTCACCGCTGTATTCACGTTTCTTTACGTTTACATGCCGAACACGCAGGTGCGCTTGCGCGCAGCGCTGGCAGGCGGCCTGGCCGGTGGTTTCCTCTGGGCAACGGCGAGCATCGTTTTTGCCGTAGTGCTGGCCAACTCGGCGCGTATCCAGGCGATCTACGCAAGCTTCGCGATCGCCATCACGACACTTATCTGGCTGTATCTGAACTGGTTGATCCTGCTGATTGGCGCGCAGCTCGCCTTTTATGTCCAGAACCCGGCTTACCTGCGGATCGGCCGGCGCGAACCTCGCCTCTCCAACTCGATGCGCGAACGGCTGGCGCTGAACACGATGCTGAAGGTCGGGAGCGCCTTCAGGAGCCGCGATAAGACCATCACCCTGGCAGAGTTAAGCAGCAATCTGCGCATCCCGTCGATGACAATTGCGCCGATCGTCGAGGCGCTCGAGAACAGCGGCCTCCTGGCAACCAACGAACAAGAACAGTTGACGCCAGGCCGTGAAATGTCGCGCATCTTGTTGACGGATGTTTTGCAGGTCGTACGTATCGACGGCGAAACCGGCTCCTACCAGGACCCAAGATGGAGCGCCATCATTCAGAAACTGGGCGATGACGTCGACGCAGCGGTTGAAGCGACGCTTGCCGGACGCTCGCTCTCCGACCTGCTCGACGAACTGGACCCCGCGCCAAAGTCGCCAGCCGCCAGCGCTTAAGCCCCGGCGATCGTCATCTCCTCGAGCAGCAACGAGCCGCAGCGAATCCCGCCGCGCAAGTCCTGGTCATTGCCGATCGCGACAATGCGCTGATAGAGCTCAAGGAGGTTGCCGGCAATGGTGACTTCGTGCACCGGGTATCGAATCTCGCCATTTTCGACCCAGTGTCCAACCGCGCCGCGCGAATAGTCGCCGGTGACGCCATTGACGCCCTGCCCGATCAACTCCTCGACCAGCAACCCCGTGCCCATCTGCGCCGCGAGTCCGGCGAGGTCGTTGCCACCACCGGGCACCACCAGGTTTTGCGTCCCACCGGCATTAGCCGTCGTCGTGAGTCCCAGGCGACGCGCCGAATAGCTGCTCAAGACGTAGTCCTGCAGCACTCCGCCGACAAACAGTTCGCGGTCGTACGTGGCCACACCGTCAGCATCGTAGGCCTTGCTCGCCATGCCCTTATGGAGGTGCGGGCGTTCCTCGATGTTCACAAAATCCGGAAAGACCTGCTGGCCTTTTGCGTCGAGCAGAAATGACGAGCGCCGGTACTGCGCGCCGCCGGACACCGCCCCCACGGCGTGGCCGATAAATCCGCGCGCAAGCTCCGGCGTAAACAACACCGGTGCACGCCGTGTCGTCAGCTTCCTGGCACCGAGTCGGTCCAGCACGCGTTTTGCGGCCTCGCGACCGACCGACGCCGCATCCTCGAGATCCTCGGGCGCGCGCGCGGCCGTGTAGTGGTAATCGCGCTGCATGACGCCATCTGACTCGGCAAGCACGACGCAGGTAATGCTGTGACTGGTGCGTGAGACGCTGCCAATAAAACCGTGCGAGTTGCCGTAGCTGCGCGTGCCGCGATTTGTCGTCACGGTCGCGCCCTCGGAATTGCTGATGCGTTTATCGAACTGCAACGCCGCAGCTTCGGTCTCGATCGCGAGTTGTATGGCATCCTGCGCCTCGATGCTCCACGCATGATCGAGCCCAAGTTCCTTGATCTCGGTGCACATGAGCTCGGCATCCGCGAGCCCCGCGTACTTGTCCGCCGCGGTCACCTTGGCAAAGGTGCAGGCTTTGGCCACCGCTTCACGTATCGCATCCGTTGAAATGTCCGATGTGCTGGCACTGCCTTTGCAGAAGTTCTTGTATACGGTAATGCCGATGCCCCGATCGCTGGTGTATTCGAGATTTTCCACGTCGCCAAGACGCGCCGTCGCGGACAATCCCTTGTCGTGGCTGGCGCCAACTTCGGCCTGATCGGCCCCCAGTTTTTTAGCCTCTTCGAGAGCCAGCGTTACCAGGCCTTCCAGTTCTTTTGGTGTCATTGAAATCCTGTTCCCTTATGCGCGGTCAGTGCGCCGAAATTTTGCGTGATAAACTCCGGTCGCGGCGGGCGGAACTAACGGCGGGAGTACTTTAGCCGGTGACTGAATTAAAACCCAGCAAAAGTGCAAGAAAAAGAGAATACATCGCCCTGCAACGGCTGGGCGAAGAGCTGCTCACGGTCAAGGAGACCGACCTGCTGGGCATGCAGCTGGATGACGAACTGCTCGAGGCCGTGCTCGAGGCGCGCCGCATCAAGGCACACGGCGCGCTGCGCCGGCAAAAACAATACATCGGCAAGTTGATGCGCAGGATCGACCCGGCACCTGTCCGTGCCGCACTGGCGCAGCTGCGCCGTTAGTCAACAATAGCGACAATAGTGATAGACTTTCGCGATGAATATCGACGTCGGCATCATCATGGGCTCCCGCTCAGACTGGGAAACAATGCGTCGCGCCAGGGACATACTCAATGAGCTCGGGGTCTCCCACGAGGTGCGCGTCGTATCGGCACATCGCACCCCTGACCTGTTGTTTGAATACGCGGAGTCGGCGGTCGAGCGTGGTCTTAAAGTCATCATAGCCGGCGCCGGTGGCGCCGCACATTTGCCCGGTATGACCGCTGCGAAAACCCGCCTGCCCGTGCTGGGCGTGCCCGTGGAGTCGAAAACGCTGAGCGGCATGGACTCCTTGCTATCGATCGTGCAAATGCCTGCCGGCGTTCCGGTCGGCAGCATGGCAATCGGCAACGCCGGTGCTGCTAACGCCGCGCTATTGGCGGCTGCCATTGTTGCGCTTGGCGACCCGAAGGTCGCAACGGCACTGGATGCGTTCCGTCGCAAGCAGACCGATACTGTCCTGGCTAACAACGACCCGACACAATAAGCTTATGCGCATCGGCATAATCGGCGCCGGTCAGCTCGGCCAGATGCTGGGATTGGCTGCCCGGGACCTCAAGCTGGAGGTCTGTTTCCTGGATCCGTCGCCCGCGCCCCCGGCCGCGTCTTGCGGGCCGGTCGTGCAGCGACCGTTTGACGATCCCGACGCACTGGCTGACATGGCAGCACTCTGCGACGTCATCACTTTCGAATTCGAAAACGTGCCGGTCGGTGCGTTACAGAAAATCGGGCACAGCGTCCCCGTCCACCCCCCGGCGACAGCGCTGCGCCACGCCCAGGATCGGCTCGACGAAAAACGACTCTTCGAACAACTCGGCGTGCCCTTGCCAGGCTATCGTACCGTCGACGCGCGCGCGGACCTGGTCGCGGCGGCCACAGAGCTCGGGCTACCCCTGGTCGTCAAGACCCGCCGACTGGGTTATGACGGCAAGGGCCAGTTCGTCGTTCGAACCAGCGATGATGTCGATGCTGCCTGGCGCGCGCTGCGCGGCCAGGCCCTCATCGCCGAACAGTGGGTGCCGTTCGATTTTGAGGTCTCATCGATCGGGGTGCGCGACGCGGGCGGCAACGTACGTATTTACCCGCTAACCCGCAATGTGCATCGAAACGGCATCCTGCATACGTCGCGGTCGCCGGTCGATGCACCGGAACTCGCCGAACTTGCGGCGGCTGCCACGCGCAAGCTGCTCGAGCACCTGAATTACGTCGGCGTACTGGCGCTGGAGCTGTTTGCACTCGGGGATCAGCTGCTGGCCAACGAGTTCGCGCCGCGTGTCCATAATTCGGGCCACTGGACGATCGAGGGCGCCGCGACCTCGCAGTTTGAAAACCACCTCCGGGCCGTCGCCGGGCTGCCACTGGGTTCGACCGCAAGCCGCGGGCATGCAGGCATGCTCAACCTGATCGGCGAGATTCCCGCCGCTGCCCGTGAGCTTGCCGTCGGCACGCTGCACGATTACGGCAAGCAGCCGCGGCCGGGTCGCAAACTCGGGCATATCACGGTGGTCGCCGAGCGGGCGGAGCAGCGCGACACGCTGCTGGACATAATCGAGCAATCTGTGACGCAGTCGGCGCCGGCAACCGGCAGCTGACCGTAGCCGTCGGGTGGGAAAAACGGGTAAACTCGTCGGATATGTCGTACTTGCAGCATTTCAATCTCTCCGCGCCGCCTTTTCGGCTCACGCCTGACCCGGACTTCATCTACTGGAGCAAGCAGCACGCCCGCGCCAAGGCGTATATGGAATCCACGATTTGGCTGGCCGACGGTTTTGTCGTCATCACCGGCGAGATCGGCTCCGGCAAGACCACCTTGTTGCAGTCTTTTTTATCGGAACTGGAAGATGACGTTGTCTACGCCGTCGTCTCGCAGACCCAGTTGACACCAACGCAGTTCCTGCAGGCCGTACTCACCGAGTTTGGCTTCAAGCCTTTCAAAAAGCGCAAGGTCGAGCTGCTCGATATGCTCAACATGTTCCTCATCGAGCAATACTCAAACGACAAGAAAGTCGTCCTCATTGTCGATGAGGCACAGAATCTGAGCCACAAGGTGCTGGAGGAAATTCGCCTCATTTCGGGGATAGAAACGCACAAGGAAAAGGTGCTGCGCATCATCCTTGCCGGACAGCCCGAACTGCGAGATACGCTGGAGTCGGCAGGCCTCAGGCAGCTGGTACAACGCGTCCGCCTGCGGTTTCACCTGGGCGCGCTGGATCTGCGTGAAATGCAGGAGTACGTCGCGCACCGTTTGTCGGTAGCAGGCCACGAAGGCGAGGAGTTGTTTGCTGACGAGGCGTTCCGCACCATCCACCGCTACTCCGGTGGCGTTCCTCGATTGATCAACACGCTTTGTGATACCGCCTTACTTTGTGCGTTCGCTGACGAGAAGCACGTCGTTGAAGAAGCCGACGTGCACTCGGCGATCGACGAACTCAACTGGCATGAGCACGAAAGCAGCACCGGCCGACACCAGCAAATACTGGATATGCAGCAGCAGAAGGCGTCGAGTGGAAGCGTAACGCGGATCGAGATTTTCACTAATGGCGAACTGGTAGCAGAGCACCGCTTTCCCCTGGGGCGGATCATCGTCGGTCGCTCACCCGATAATGAAGTCTACATCGAGAGCAAATTCGTCAGTCGCCACCACGCGCAGCTCATCAGCGACGATCGTGGCTGTGTTATCGAAGACCTCAACAGCACGAACGGCGTGTTTCTCGGCGAAAAACAGGTCAAGAAGTATCGCCTTCGGCATGGCGACGTCATTTCGCTCGGCGTCCATGAGCTGGTGTACCACGATATTCGGCTTGAGAAGACGGACATCCACGAAAAAGTCGACGAACAAGATATCGAGGATGAAGAAGAACTGGACGAGGAACAGCTCCAGGACCAGGATTCGGCCGTCAACGAAAAGTGACTCGCGAGGCGGTTTTTTCGCCTAGTCTTGCCTCGAGCCCGGGCGCTTGTCCGTAACCCGGTAATCGCGACGTTTCAGCAAGACGACAAGGCCGCCGACCAGGCAGAGCAGGCCCACTCCGAAGCAAATCTCCGGCCAGTACCAGTGACTGATCACCATCGATGCGCCGAGCGAGATCGCCCCGGCGACCAGGTAGAAGTACGGCAAGCTCTCGTAGATTGGCTTCGCGACCCACATATTCTTGTTACCGCGGCGACTCAGTCACCTCATTGTCCATAGACACGGCGCGGTGTCCAGTAGCGCCGACCAGCGGCCGGCCGTATCAGGCCGTACCGCCGACAGTTAGCTCGTCAATTTTTAAGGTCGGCTGGCCTACGCCCACCGGAACTGACTGCCCTTCCTTACCGCAAACGCCAACACCGGTATCAAGCTCCAGGTTGTCGCCGACCATCGATATCTTGTGCAGCGCTTCGGGGCCATCACCAATC
>JBATID010000352.1:0-2562 GCA_049667545.1 Woeseiaceae bacterium | reverse complement strand
GGGACAGAACTGGCGCCTGCCTACGAACCAACAACCCGTTTGTCCATCCGGCGCATACGGCGCTGCAGCCAGGGACGGCTTCTGAGGAAACCGATGTAAAGACGCTCGAGGATCCACAACACGGGCCGGCTTTTTGCCAGCACGCCCAGCGGCCGCAGCATTGGGATTGCCCGCCACATGGCCGCGAAAGCCGCCGCACCCGAGACTATGGGCTGGTCACGCTCCTGGGCGTGGAAGCGCTTCATCAACGTATCGGTATCGACCGGGCAGGCGGCAGCAGACTGGATCTCGACGAAGTTGATCGCGCGGCGCTTGTCGAGTCGTCGCATCAGGTTGATCTCGCGAAGGCACAATGGACAGTCACTGTCGTACCAGACAGTGACATCCGCCAGCGCGTTATCAGCCGCTCCTTTCATTGACCAGGTTCTGCTATAGTCAGCTAGCGCCGGCTGCGTAGTTCTTCGCCGCGAAGTCCCAGTTGACCAGGCTGGCCAGGAATACATCGACGTAAGCGTCACGCTTGTTCTGATAATCGAGGTAGTACGCGTGCTCCCAGACATCGAGGGTCAGCAGCGGGGTGGTGCCATGGACCAGCGGTGTGTCGGCATTGCCTGTGCTGACGATGTCGAGCCCCTTCTTCGTGCGCACAAGCCAGGTCCAGCCGCTGCCAAACTGCGCCAGCGCTGCGGCTTTAAATGCCTCCCTGAACGCCTGCACACTGCCAAACTGGCGGTCAATAGCCTCGGCGAGTGCTCCCGCGGGTTCGCCGCCGCCAGTCGGCGACATGCTGTTCCACAGGAATGTGTGGTTCCAGGATTGCGCGGCATTATTGAAAATGCCGGTTTCTGACGCTTTGTGGCTAGCCGCAATGATCGCTTCGAGCGACTTGCCCTCGTGCGCTGTTCCTGCGATCGCGTTGTTTAACTTATCTACGTATGCCTTGTGATGTTTGCCATGATGATGCTCGAGCGTATTCGCGGAAACATGGGGCTCGAGCGCATTGATGGCGTAAGGCAAAACTGGAAATTCGATGGACATAGGGGCTCCGTGTAATTTAAGGCTAAATACCGCCTTACGCTAACCGCTGCGATGATAAATAGCTACCGCGGAAACAAAATGTTACCGGCTCCGGGGCAACGGGCTCCGCGTCATGCGGTACGCGGACGAAAGGATCGAAGGATCAATTTGCCAACCTTCGCCCAAGCACTCAAACTTGTGGAACCTAACGCACAAAGAACCTGAAGGAAGTCATCATGTGTCGCTGGCTTGCCTATTCGGGCGCACCGATTCTCCTCGACGAAGTGCTCTTCAAAACGGACCACTCCCTCATCGACCAGAGCCTGCGGGCCTTTGACAAGGCCAGCACAACGAACGGCGACGGGTTCGGCATCGGCTGGTACGGCATACGCGACGTACCCGGCGTCTACAAGGACATCCGGCCCGCCTGGAACGACTTGAACCTGCAGGCGTTGGCCGCTCAAATCGAGTCTCCCATGTTCCTGGCACACGTTCGGGCAACCACCGGGTCACCGGTGCAAAGATCCAATTGTCACCCTTTCAATTACAAGCGGTGGTTGTTTGTCCACAATGGCCTGATTGGCGGGTACGATAAGCTCCATCGCGACCTCGCGTTTGCGGTCTCGCCTGAATTATTCCCGCTTATCAGCGGCACGACGGACTCGGAACTCATGCTCATGCTGGCACTGAGTTTCGGAATGGAGGGTGACGTACAGGCTGGCGTATCGCGAATGGCAGGCCTGGTGGAGCATGTCGCAAAGGAGCGCGGAGTAGAGAACGCGCTGCAAATGACCTTAGGGATCAGCGACGGCGAGTCGCTCTATGCAGTCCGCTATTCGACCGAAGGGGCATCGCGATCGCTATTTCACAGCGCAAGTCGCGATGCGACGGCAGAAATCGCACCCGAAGCGGGTCGATTTTCAAGGGGCGCACGCGCAATTGTCTCAGAGCCGTTGAGCAGTCTTGAGACGGACTGGGTTCCTGTACCCGAAGCCAGCTTCCTTAAAATTACCGGGGGAAAGGTTTCCTGCGAGCCGTTTACGCCTATACCGCCCTAGTATATGAGCTGCCCCACTCTTGTATTCCGCAATTCGTGGCATGATGCTTTCGTAGCGTCAATTTTGACCATCGTGCCTGTCCCTCTTCTATAGTGATGTCAGTGAATGTTACGTAGGACTTTCTTACCGGCGATTTTCGTACTGCTGGCGTATGGATTCGCCGTTAGCGTCGAATTCAAAACGATCACCGCAGGTGTGGCGATATTCCTTTTCGGGATGCTCTCGCTGGAGGAGGGTTTCAAGACCTTTACTGCCGGAACGCTTGAAAAAATCCTGAGAGCTTCCACCGACAAAATCTGGAAGAGCATGACCTTTGGCGTTCTGTCCACCACGGTCATGCAGTCGAGCTCCCTGGTCTCCGTGATCACGATTTCATTTCTCAGTGCCGGGCTGCTGGACCTCGCGTCAGGAATAGGCATTATTTTCGGCGCCAACCTGGGTACCACCACCGGTGCCTGGCTGGTTGCCGGTTTTGGCCTGAAGGTGA
>JBATID010000351.1:0-3248 GCA_049667545.1 Woeseiaceae bacterium | reverse complement strand
CGAAAATCGTGCTGCCTTCTGTGTCCTTCGGCTCACCGGGTTCGAGGCTGTTGGTCTTGATCTTCATGATGAGCTTTCTTAACGACTTCTCGGGTGCGAACAGCGGTATCGTGTTGTCATAACTCTTTCTCATCTTGCGGCCGTCGAGCCCGGACAGCACACCTGTATGTTCGTCAATCACCGGTTCCGGTAACACGCGAACATCACCATAGTGATGGTTAAAACGCTGCGCGATGTCACGCGCCATTTCTACATGCTGCTTTTGGTCACGGCCAACCGGCACCTTGGTCGCCTTGAACATCAGGATGTCCGCGGCCATCAGGATCGGGTAGCTGTACAGCGCCATGGTGATGCCCTTGTCGGGGTCGTTGTCGCCGCCCTCAACGTTGGCCTGCACTACGGCTTTATAGGAATGTGCCCGGTTCATCAGGCCCTTCGCCGTCATGCTGGTCAGTACCCAGGTCAGCTCGGGAATCTCCGGTAAATCCGATTGCCGGTAAAAGGTCGCGTGGTCGGTGTCGAGACCGAGCGCCATCCAGGCTGCCGCGATCTCGAGGGTTGACTGGCTGATCCTGTCCGGGTCCTCGTTTTTTGCCAGCGCGTGATAGTCGGCCAGGAAGTAGAAATTCTTCTTGTGCGGGTCCTTGCTCGCCGCGATTCCGGGGCGAATGGCGCCCACGTAGTTGCCGATGTGCGGCGTCCCGGTCGTCGTGATCCCTGTGAGGTAGATCTCCTGCGTCATGCCTAGTATCCCGCCGCCTGGCCGTCTTTGCGTACTTCCGACGCGCCATAGTACACGCCCTGCACCTCATCCCACATGATCGCCTGGTAGCCACCGAAAATGCCGTTGCTGGGCCCTAATACGTGGCCGCGTGCTTCCAGACCTTTGCGAGTTGCATCGCTGAACTGACTTTCCAGATGCACGGTGCCACCATCCGTCATGATTGCACCGGTCGGGGTTGACGAACCGGTATGGTTGATACGCGCCGCGTCGCCCGCCTCCTGGAGGTTCATGCCGAAGTCGACCATGTTGACGATGACCTGGGCGTGCCCCTGCGGTTGCATCGAGCCGCCCATCAGCCCGAAACTGATTAACGGCTTGCCGTCGCGCATGACGAATGCG
Source organism: Woeseiaceae bacterium (assembly GCA_049667545.1). Lineage (GTDB taxonomy): Bacteria > Pseudomonadota > Gammaproteobacteria > Steroidobacterales > Woeseiaceae > UBA1847. Next base: position 2,125 of record JBATID010000351.1, on the reverse strand, counting down.
GGAATGATCGTGTGAAACGGTCGTTTGCCGCCTGCGACGACGTTGGCGTGGTCCGGATCCAGCGCGAACAGCTCCGCACGATCCTGCAGGACGAAGCCGAGTTCGCCCGGCGTCATCCCCGATCCCATACCGCGGTAGTTACTCTGAATGAGTGACACCATGTTGCCGTCCGTGTCGGCCACCGTCAGGTAAATCGTATCGCCGTCTTCGAGCTTCCTGTCGCCGGCCGGCAGCTTTTTCGCCGCCCTGGTCGGATCGATCAGCCGCCGGCGCTCAGCAGCGTATTCTTTCGAAACCAGACGCGCGACCGGGACGTCGACAAAATCCATGTCTGCGTAGTACTTGGCGCGATCCTCAAACGCCAGTTTCTTGGCTTCGATCAGGGTGTGCAGGTAATCCACGCTGGCGAACCCCATCGACGCGATATCAAACCCCTCAAGAATATTCAGGATCTGCAGCGCGGCAATTCCCTGGCCGTTCGGCGGCAGTTCATACACGTCCCAGCCACGGTAGTTGATTGACACGGGCGTCACCCATTCGGAGGTATGCGCAGCCATGTCTTCGTACGCCAGCAGACCACCCTGCTCCGCCATGTACGCATCGATCTTCCTGGCAATATCACCTTTGTAGAATTCGTCCCGGCCTTTCGTAGCAATAGCTTCGTAGGTCTTCGCCAATCGCGGGTTACGAAACATCTCGCCTTTTTTCGGCATCCTGCCATTGGGCATGTAGGTTTCCGCGAATCCCGGGTATTGCTCCCTACGCGTAACGCTTCGCGACAGGTAGTAAGCAATGACTTCTGACACGGGAAAACCTTCACGCGCATAGCGGATAGCCGGCGCCAGAATCTCGGTCATCGGCAGCCGGCCGTAACGATCGTGCAGTTCGAACCAGCCGTCTACCGCGCCGGGCACGCTGACGGGCAGCGGGCCGAACGCCGGGATCTTTTCAATGCCGTTCTTCTGGAAATACTCGAGCGTCATCGCCTTTGGCGCGCGTCCGGAAGCATTCAAGCCCGTTAGCTCGCCTTTCTCGGCATCCCAGACGATGGCGAAGAGATCTCCGCCAATGCCGCAGCCCGTCGGCTCCATCAGACCCAGCGCCGCGTTCGCCGCGATCGCGGCATCGACGGCACTACCGCCGGCTTTGAGGATATCGAGCGCAATTTGCGTTGCGAGCGGCTGGCTCGTCGCGGCCATGCCGTGCGGTGCTATGACCTCGGATCGTGAGGCATGCGCACGGCCCGCGACCCGATCATAGCCCGGGTCAGATGCCACGCCGGATCCTGTAAAGATCGTCAAAAAAGCACATATCAGCCATCCGAATCGTTTCATCCTCGCGTCGCCCTGGTATCACTGTTCATTAATGATCGCACTCGCCGCCATTGCCAGCAACAAGGTATGATTCCCCGCATGAACAACGACTACAGCACTAGCGGTCCGCCGCTTGGACCTTTATATGCGGAACACCTGGCGAGCGTTACCGCGCGGCATGATCGCGCACTTGAGAAAGCCGGTGCCAGCCACATGGTCGTTTTTTCAGGAGGTCCCAAGGTCGCTTTTCTCGATGACAATTACTACCCGTTCAAAGCGAACCCGCACTTTGTCGGGTGGGCGCCGCTGACTAAACTGCCGTTTTCATACATCGTATACACGCCGGGTCAGACGCCAACTCTGGTCTATTATCAGCCACGTGACTACTGGCACGTTGTTCCGGGCGCGCCGTCAGGATACTGGACGAGTCACTTTGACATTCGCATCGTCCATACCCTTGAAGATGTTGCCGCCGAGTTACCCGAGCGACGGGAGCAGTGCATTCTCATCGGTGAAATCGAAGACGATACTCACGCGTTTGGCATTGACCGCATCAATCCAAACTCCGCCATGAACATCCTGCATTACGCGCGCGGGTCAAAGACCGAGTACGAGCTTGCCGTGATGCGGCTGGCATCGGCGCGCAGTGTGGCCGGGCATCTTGCAGCAGAGGCGGCCTTTCGCGAGGGGCTCCCTGAGTTTGAGATCCACCGCGCGTACTGCCAGGCAGTCGGGCACACGGATCCCGAATTGCCCTACGGCAACATCGTAGCACTCAACAGTCACGGCGCCGTTCTGCATTACACCGATCT
>JBATID010000350.1:0-2900 GCA_049667545.1 Woeseiaceae bacterium | reverse complement strand
AACGAGGTGCCGGGCAGGAATACGTGCGCGAACTTGGCTGTCTCGTTCAGGAACAGGTCCTGCACGACAATACACTCCATACTGCTCAGGGCGGCTTCCACGTGATGGGTGTCGGGATCTGATTGCGCGAGGTCCTCGCCCTGGATGTACATGCCCTTGAATTTGCCGGCACATGCGGCGTCAAACATGTTCGGTATGCGGAAGCCGGGCTCGGGGTCGATAGTGACGCCCCAATGGTTTTCGAACTGGCCGCGCACCTCGTCGCCGGAGATGTGTCGGTAGCCGGCCAGCTCGTGCGGGAACGACCCCATGTCGCAGGAGCCCTGCACGTTGTTCTGCCCGCGCAGCGGGTTTACGCCGACGCCCGAGCGCCCGAGATTGCCGGTTGCCATGGCGAGATTTGCCATGCCCATGACCATCGTCGAACCCTGGCTGTGCTCGGTGACGCCGAGCCCGTAATAAATGGCGCCGTTTTTCGCTTTGCCAAACAAACGCGCCGCGGCCCGAATCGTCTCGGCATCGACGCCCGAGACTTCTGCCACTGCTTCGGGCGAATTCTCAGGCTTGAGGATCATGGCCTTCCAGGCCTCGTATGAATCTGTTTCGCAGCGCTCGCGCACGTAGTCCTCGGCGACGAGGCCCTCCTCGACGATGACGTGGGCGAGGGCATTGATAACCGGCACGTTGGTACCCGGTAGCAGCGGCAGGTGGTGCGCCGCTTGAATGTGCGGTGAGCGAACCAGCCCGATCTCGCGCGGATCGACGACGATCAGCTGTGCGCCCTCACGCAGTCGCCGTTTCATCTGCGACGCAAACACCGGGTGCGCCACCGTCGGGTTGGCACCGATCACCATGATGACGTCAGCATCCATCACGCTATCGAATGGCTGTGTGCCCGCCGAAGTGCCGAGTGTCGTCTTAAGCCCGTACCCGGTGGGCGAATGACAAACGCGTGCGCAGGTGTCTACGTTGTTATTGCCGAACGCGGCGCGCACGAGTTTCTGCACGACGAAGACTTCTTCGTTTGTACAACGCGACGAGGTGATACCGCCGATGGACTTGCGGCCATGTTCTGCCTGAATTTCCTTGAAGCGCCTGGCGGCAAAACCAATCGCCTCATCCCAGCTGACTTCACGCCACGGGTCACTGGTATTGTCACGAATCAGGGGCTGCAATACGCGATCGCGATGCGAGGCGTAGCCCCAGGCAAAGCGCCCTTTGACACAGCTGTGGCCGTGATTGGCCTGGCCGTCTTTGTAAGGCGTCATGCGTACGACCTGTTCGCCTTTCATCTCGACCTGGAATGAACAGCCCACACCGCAGTAGGCGCAGGTCGTCACCACCTTGTGATCCGGCAGACCGTGATCGACGATGCTTTTTTCCATCAGCGTCGCCGTTGGACAGGCCTGTACGCAGGCGCCGCAGGAAACACATTCGGAATCCAGAAAACTCTCGTTGATGCCTGCAGAAACTTTCGACTGAAAGCCGCGGCCATCGATCGTCAGCGCGAAGGTACCCTGAACCTCGTCGCAGGCGCGCACGCAGCGCGAGCAGACGATGCACTTCGACGCGTCGAACTGGAAATACGGGTTGCTGGCATCGACCGGAGCGTCCAGGTGATTGTCACCGTCGAAGCCGTAGCGGACGTCGCGCAGGCCGACAGCGCCCGCCATGTCCTGCAGCTCGCAGTCGCCGTTTGCGGAACAGGTCAGGCAGTCGAGCGGATGATCCGAGATGTAGAGCTCCATCACGTTGCGACGTATTCTTGAAAGCGCGTCGGTTTGTGTGCGGATCTTCATGCCGGCCTCGACCGGTGTCGTGCACGATGCCGGGTAGCCTTTGCGGCCGTCGATTTCAACGAGGCACAGTCGGCACGAACCAAAAGGTTTGACGCTATCAGTGGCGCACAACTTGGGGATATCGACGCCGGATTCGCGCGCGGCGCGCAGGATGCTCGAGCCGGCCTTCACCGTGGCGGGCAGACCGTCAATTTCAACGGTGACCGTGTCTGCCGCGTGGCTTGCCGGGGTACCCAGGTCAGCCTGTCGGGTCTTGTTCATCCATTACCTCCGGATGTCGCGAAGTCCTCGGCGAAGTGCTTGAGTACGCTTCTGACCGGGTACGGTGTCATGCCGCCCATTGCACAAAGGGACGCATGTTCCATGGTGTCGCACAGCTCAAGTAGTAAATCATAGTTTGCCTCGCGATTGTCGCCGGCAATCATACGGTCGATGACTTCGACACCGCGTGTTGAGCCAATGCGGCACGGCGTGCATTTGCCGCAGGACTCGATCGCGCAGAACTCCATGGCAAAGCGCGCCTGCTGTGCCATATCCGCAGTATCGTCGAATACGACGATGCCACCGTGGCCGAGCATGGCGCCAATTGCGGTAAACGCTTCATAGTCCAGCGGCGTATCGAGCTGCGCGGCCGACAAATACGCACCCAGCGGACCGCCGATCTGCACGGCTTTCACCGGGCGGCCGCTTGCCGTGCCGCCGCCGTAGCCCTCGATCAGCTCGCGCACGGTGACGCCGAACGATTTTTCAACGAGGCCGCCGCGCTTGATATTGCCGGCCAGCTGAAACGCGAGCGTTCCCTTCGAGCGATTGACGCCCATCTGCGCATAGCGCTCGCCGCCCAGGTTCACGATATTGGGGACAGACCCCAATGTGACGACGTTGTTGACGACGGTCGGTTTGCCGAACAGTCCTGCATGCGCCGGCAGCGGTGGCTTGTAGCGCACGATGCCGCGCTTGCCCTCGAGACTTTCGAGCATCGCCGTCTCTTCGCCGCAGACATAAGAGCCGGCACCGAGGTGCAGATCGATATCGAAGTCAAAGCCGCCGCCCGGAATGTTCTTGCCAAGCCAGCCGGCATCGCGGGCAAGCTGCAGGGCC
>JBATID010000349.1:0-2755 GCA_049667545.1 Woeseiaceae bacterium | reverse complement strand
GCCGGCCCTTTGCCCGGAGACGGTGCGCGAGGTCGCGGAGGACTGGTACCAGTGCATAGAAACGCAAAGAAACACGGTGCCATCGGCAAGCATCGCCGCAGAACTCGGGGAATTCCGCGAAAGATTCCCGAACTTTGAGGTCCCGGGTGAAGAATAGGTAATCAACACCAGTGCCTGAGATCGACGCTGGTGTTAAAATTGTTTCCGCAACTCTGCGCCTAGCTAAGCAGGAAACTAACAATGAAAACACCCGTTCGCGTCACCATAACTGGCGCTGCCGGCCAAATTGGCTATCAGCTCGCCTTTCGTATTGCATCAGGACAAATGTTGGGCAATGACCAGCCCGTCATTCTGCAATTGCTCGAAATTCCGCCGGCGCTGCCGGCTTTGAACGGCGTTGTCATGGAGCTCCATGACTGCGCATTTGCCACCCTGGCGGGTATCGTCGCTACCGACGACCCGAACGTCGCCTTCAAGGATAGTGACTATGCCTTGCTGGTCGGCGCCCGCCCGCGCGGCCCCGGCATGGAACGCAAGGACCTGCTGGAGGCAAATGCCGCGATTTTCTCGGTGCAGGGCAAAGCGATCAACAAGCATGCCAGCCGCGACATTCGCGTGCTGGTTGTCGGCAACCCTGCCAACACCAACGCCCTGATCGCCAGCAGCAACGCGCCGGATATCGACGCGCGCAATTTCACTGCCATGACGCGGCTCGACCACAATCGCGCAAAAGCGCAGCTGGCGGCCAAGACGGACTGCCACGTCAATGACATTCAGTGCATGACGATCTGGGGCAACCACTCGGCGACGCAATATCCGGACGTCAACCATGCGACCGTAAAAGGTGGCAAAGCAGGTGACCTCGTTGATCAGGCCTGGCTGCAAGACAAATTCATTCCCGTCGTCCAACAGCGTGGAGCCGCCATCATTGAAGCGCGTGGGGCTTCGTCGGCCGCATCCGCCGCGTCTGCCGCGATCGATCACATGCATGACTGGGCGCTCGGCACACCAAAGGGCGACTGGGTGAGTATGGCTATTCCCGCCGACGGCAGTTACGGCATCGAGCCTGGCATTATTTACTCTTTCCCGGTGCGGTGCAGCGGCGGTCGCTACGAGGTTGTCACTGGGCTCGCCGTTGATGACTTCAGTCGAGCGCGGATGGACAAGACAGAGGCAGAACTTCGCGAGGAGCGCGCCGCTATCGAAGGTTTGCTTTAGCCGCAGCTTGCGTAGCTGACAGATTCACTTACGTACGAGGAGTACACAATATTGTCCGGATTGATCGTTAGTTTGCTCTGGCTGCTGCTGTTCGTCGGCGGTGGAATTTATCTCGCCTATCAGCGCACTGACTTGCGCACGTCGACGATCGCGGCCGGTATTGCAGTCCTGGCTTACTGGATATTCGGCGATGGCGCCGTGCTCTGGAAGCTTGTTCTGACGCTGCTGTTCGGCCTGATGGTCATCCCGAACCTGATCGATGTCAGGCGTGAAAAGATCACGCGCCCCCTGCTCGATGTTTACCGGAAGATGCTGCCGTCCATGTCAGATACCGAGCGGGAAGCGCTCGAGGCCGGCAGCGTCTGGTGGGACGGTGAACTGTTCTCCGGCATGCCACAGTGGGACAAGCTGATGTCCTTCCCGGCGCCCAAGCTGTCGGCAGAGGAGCAGGCGTTTCTCGATGGTCCTTGTGAAGAACTGTGCCAGATGCTCGACGATTGGGAAATCTGTCATGAACTTGCGGACCTGCCAAAATCGGTGTGGGATTTCATCATCGAGAAGAAATTCTTCGCGATGATAATTCCGAAGCAGTATGGCGGGCTCGAGTTCTCCGCGTACGCAAACGCATCGGTTATCACGAAACTGGCAAGCCGCAACGCAACAGCTTCATCGACGATCGGCGTACCCAACTCCCTCGGACCCGCTGAGCTGTTGCTGCACTACGGCACAGAGGAACAGAAGAACCGCTACTTGCCCGGGCTCGCCGCGGGCACCGAAATCCCGTGCTTTGCGCTCACTTCGCCGCAGGCCGGCTCGGACGCGGCAGCGATCATCGATAAGGGTATCGTCTGCGAGGGCAAGTGGAACGGTAAGACTATCACCGGCATCCGGCTGACCTGGGACAAGCGCTATATCACGCTTGCGCCAATCGCGACGGTGCTGGGACTGGCGTTCAAGCTGTACGACCCGGATCACCTGATCGGCGACACCGAGGATTACGGCATCACGGCCGCGTTAATTCCGACGGACATTCCCGGCGTCGAGTTTGGTCGACGGCATTATCCTCTGTCGGTTCCATTCCAGAACGGCCCGACCTCCGGTAAAGACGTGTTCGTGCCGCTTGACTGCATCATCGGCGGCCCGGAAATGGCTGGCAAAGGCTGGAAGATGCTCGTCGAGTTGCTGTCCGTCGGTCGCGCCATCACGCTGCCTTCAACGTCGTCGGGCGGTGGCCAGGCAGCGAGTTACGCTACCGGTGCCTACGCGGTTATTCGCAAGCAATTCAATACCTCGATCGCCAATTTCGAGGGTGTTGGCGAAGCCCTGACGCGTATTGCCGGGCACACTTACATCATGAATGCTGCGGTGGCGGTTACTGCCGGTGCCATCGACCAGGGTGAGAAACCCGCGGTGCCCTCAGCCATTCTCAAGTACCACTGCACCGAACTGGGCCGCAAGGTGGCGAACGATGCCATGGACGTGCACGGTGGCAAGGCGGTCATGATGGGTCCAAATAACTATCTTGGCCGTCCCTACA
>JBATID010000348.1:0-2109 GCA_049667545.1 Woeseiaceae bacterium | reverse complement strand
ACCAATGGTAATGAGCTTGGTCCGGTCGACGGCCTGTTCACGCTGACGCAAAGCGCGGTTGCCGCGAATGACACCGTGCTCACATACACGATTGGCGGTACGGCAACGGACGGTGCGGATTACACGGCACTGAGCGGGACGGTGACCATACCGGGTGGCACGACCACCGCAACCATCACCGTGGCAGTACTTGACGATGTCTTCGCCGAGGGCGACGAAACGGTACAGCTGACACTATCCGGCGTCACGGCCAGCGATCCTGGCATCAGCATCGCCGTCAGTCCGGATGATAACGCCACCATCACCATTGCTGATGACGACGCCGACCTGATTACGACCAAGGCGGTGAGTAACGCGACGCCGTTCGAGGCCGACACGATCGTCTACACGATCACGGTCACCAACAACGCCGATGTCGAGACCACCAATGTCAGCCTGACCGACGTTTTGCCGGCCGGCGTGACCTACGTTAGCGACAACGGCGCGGGCGCTTACGATAGCTCGACCGGGCTGTGGTCGGTCGGCACGGTCGAGGGTACCGCACCGAACAATGTCGCCAGCCTGAACATCACGGCGACGGTTGACGCCGGTGCAAGCTCGCTGCCGCAGCCGATCGTCAATACGACCACGGCCGCAGTCGGCGACCAGCCCGACGGCAATCCCGCGAGCGACGTTCTCACGGCCGGCATTACGGTCGACAACAATGCCGATCTCGTGACCAGCAAGATCGTCGACATCCCATCGCCGGTCGAAGGGGCGAACGTTGTCTACACACTGACGGTCTTCAACAACGGTGCCGCACGCGCGACCAATGTCACCCTGACCGACGTGCTGCCGGCGGGCGTTACTTACGTCGGTGACGACAGCGGCGGTGCGTACAATGCGGCCACCGGCCAGTGGACCATGGGCACGATTGATAACGGCGCGACCGAAACGCTGAATATCACGGCCAGCGTCGACATTGGCGCCGCGGCGCTCGCGCAGCCGATCACCAACGTTACGACGGCCGCCAGCGGCGATCAGCCGGATCCCGACACGACGACGGACGATTTGTCGGCTGACATCACGATCAACAACAACGCCGATCTCGTAACGGTGAAGACCGCCGACAATGCGACGCCGCTGGAGGGCACTGCGTTTAACTACACGTTGACGGTCACCAATAACGGACCGGCAACGGCCAGGAACGCGAGCCTCATTGACCAGCTGCCGGTCGGCGTGACCTGGGTGAGCGACGATTCTGCAGGCGCTTATGAGCCAGTGACGGGTGTGTGGACGATCGGCGACCTCGCTGACGGTGCGGTTGCGACGCTGAACATAACAGCCCTCGTCGACATCGGCGCACGCGTACTGCCGCAACCGGTCACGAATACCACGACGGCGGCGACCAGCGATCAGGTCGATCCCGATACGCTGACCGACGATCTGTCGGCGGACGTCTTCATTACCGCGATCACTCCGGACCTGATCCGTCTCGTGAAGACGACCGGTCGGGAGCGGGCGGCGCCGGGCGAGATCGTCACCTACAGCGTCGAGCTTCGCAGTATGACGCCGTACGCGGTCAACGACGTGCAGGTCACCGATACGCCGGCGCGCGGCTTCAAGTACGTCTCTGGTACTACGCAGGTTGACGGGTTGGCGGTTGACGATCCGAGTCGCGGCTTGCCGCTGGTATTTGATATCGGCACCGTTCCCGGCCTCGTTGACACGAACGGCAATGGCGTCGCCGATCCGGGCGAGACGGGTTATCGCATCCTGACGTATCGCATGGTGGCGGGCGCCGGTGTTGCGCCGGGTGTCTGGACCAACAGTGCCGTTGCCATCTCCACCTGTGATGATTGTTACGTGTCCAATACGGCCACGGCGGACATCGAGATCATCGAAGACACGTTGTTCGATCTTGGCACGATCATCGGCAAGGTGTTCTACGATGCTGACGAAGACGGCTGGCAGGATGCCGGCGAGGCCGGCATTGCCGCGGCGATGGTGGCACTGGATGACGGTACATACGCGCTGACCGATAAATTTGGTCGCTATCACTTCCCGGCCGTGAAGCCCGGACAGCGTCTCGTGAAGATCAACCTGAACAGCCTCGCTGGTCGCGCGACT
>JBATID010000347.1:0-17826 GCA_049667545.1 Woeseiaceae bacterium | reverse complement strand
CGTACCTGCACTACACACCCAACGAGACCATCGCCGGTGTGGAATTTCACTTTGTGCCCGGTGGTGATGTGCCGCTGGTCGCCGACATGTCGAGCACCATTTTGTCGCGCCCCATCGATGTAAACCTCTTTGGCGTCATCTATGCCGGCGCCCAAAAGAACATCGGACCGGCCGGCATAACGCTGGTCATTGTTCGTAACGACCTGTTGGACAGGGCGAGACCAAATAACGCGCACCTGATGTCGTGGAAGTCTTACGCTGAATCCGGGTCGATGACCAATACGCCACCCACCTTCGCCTGGTACGTCGCCGACCTCGTATTTGACTACCTGATCAAGCGCGGTGGTCTTGCGGCCGTGGCCGAGTCTAATGAACGCAAGGCAAAGAAACTGTATGCCGCCATTGACGCATCCGACTTTTACAGCAACCCGGTCAGCAAGGACGCGCGCTCCTGGATGAACGTACCGTTCATTCTTGCTGATGCGTCGCTTGACGCAAAATTCCTGCAAGAGTCGCAGGCGGCGGGACTGACTAATCTGAAAGGCCATCGGTCGGTCGGCGGCATGCGGGCGTCGATCTACAACGCGGTCAGCGAAGAGGCTGTCGATACGCTTATCGAGTTTATGGGCACCTTCGAGAAATCCAACGCTTAAACCTTCGCGTGCGCTAACGACGCGTCGCTACAGAGAATAGGGATCATGTTTAAAGTACTCACACTCAATAATATTGCGGTCGAAGGACTGCGGCACTTGCCGCGCGAACGGTATGAAGTGGCTTCTGAGATTGCACATCCGGACGCCGTGCTACTGCGTTCATACAACATGCACGACATGGACATTCCGGACACGGTGGCGGCAATAGGGCGCGCCGGGGCAGGCACCAACAACATCCCTGTCGATGCGATGAGCAGCAGAGGTGTCCCGGTGTTCAACGCCCCCGGTGCGAACGCGAACGCCGTTAAGGAACTGGCGATTGCCGCCATGCTTATCGGGGCACGCAATTTGTGCAATGCCCGCGAGTACGTCAACGGCTTGACGGAAACCGGCAAAGCGCTGAGCAAGGCCGTCGAGGCCGGCAAGAAACAGTTTGTCGGTTTCGAGTTGCCGGGCAAAACGCTCGGTGTCATCGGGCTTGGCGCTATCGGCGTGGAAGTGGCCAACGCGGCGCTGGACCTCGGCATGAAAGTGGTGGGCTTCGATCCGTCGATTACGGTGCGCAATGCCTGGCAGTTGTCGTCGGGCGTGGAGCAGGAAGAGACACTGGATCAGCTCTTCATGCACGCGGACTTTGTCACGGTGCACGTGCCGCTGCTGGACGCTACCCGCGGCCTGGTGAATGCCAGTCGCATCGCGCTGATGAAAGACGGCGGCGTGCTCATCAATTTTGCGCGCGGTGGTGTGGTTGATGATGCGGCGGCACTGGCAGCCCTTGACAGCGGTAAACTGCATGCGTTCGTAACCGATTTTCCGACGACCGAGCTGATTGCGCATCCAAAGGTCGTAGCGTTGCCGCACCTGGGCGCATCAACCGGCGAGGCCGAAGCGAATTGCGCAGTCATGGTGGCCGAGAACGTGAAGGACTACCTGGAGAACGGTAACGTGCGTTTCTCGGTGAATTTCCCGAAGGCGTATCTGCCACGCCTGGATGCCTGGCGAATTACCGTAGCGAACGCAAACGTGCCGAACATGGTCGGGCAGATTTCTACCTGTATCGCGAATGCCGGCCTCAATATCGAGGACCTTCTCAATAAGTCGATCGGCGATTTCGCTTACACGATCGTGGATGTCAATAAAGAGCCGTCCGACGCACTCATTGCGGAAATCCGCGCTATCAGCGGCGTTCTAAATTTGCGAAATCTTGGTAAGCCTGTAACCTGACAGCGAGTTTTATGTAGGAGCGGCCCCTGGCCGCGATTCGCCCGCGAGACGGGCTCCCACGGCGGATTGGGTTTGTATGGCAGGAACCGACGACAAATCAGGCAAGATGGACCTCGCCGAGATTCGCCAGCGCATTAACTCCATCGACGAACGCATTCAGGCGCTCATCAATGACCGCGCGAAGATCGCGCAGCAGGTGGGTGTCGCCAAGGGCGACCTCAAAGCAGCCGTTGACTACTATCGACCCGAACGTGAGGCGGAGGTCCTTCGGTCTGTGCTTGCTCGTAACGAGGGGCCGATGCGCGATGAAGAGATGTTGCGGCTGTTTCGCGAAATCATGTCGGCATGCCTCGCGCAGCAGGAACCGCTTAAAATCGGTTTCCTCGGTCCCGAGGGTACCTTCACGCAAACAGCGGTCTTCAAGCATTTCGGTCACTCCGTGCGCGCGCTGCCGTTTCACACGATCGATGAGGTTTTTCAGGAGGTCGAATGCGGCGCGGCTGACTTTGGCGTGGTGCCTATCGAAAATTCGACGGAAGGCTCGGTCAACAACACGCTGGACATGTTCCTGACGTCGCCGCTCAAGATCGCCGGCGAGATCGAGCTTAAGATCGAGCAGCACCTCATGAGCAAATTCAAGGGGCTTGAGAATATCCAGCGAATCTGCGCGCACGAACAGTCGCTTGCGCAGTGTCGCGGCTGGCTACGTGAAAACCTGCCGCACGTTGAGTTGATCGGCATGTCGAGCAATGCGGCGGGTGCGCGGCGTGCGCGTGACGAGGAGGGCACCGCTGCAATCGGGCCGGAGGTCGCCGCCGACGTTTACGAACTGAACGTCATGGTGAGCAATATCGAGGATCGGCCCGATAACGCAACGCGGTTTCTAGTCGTTGGTCGCCGGCTGCTGTCCGCGAGCGGGGAAGACAAGACAACGATTCTCGTATCGACCAGCGACACGGCCGGAGGCGCCGGCGTTCTGCATCATCTGCTGCAGCCGCTGGCCGATTTCGGCATCAGTATGACCCGCATTGAGTCGCGCCCGTCACGGCGCCGCAATTGGGACTACGTGTTCTTCATTGACCTGGAAGGGCATGCGGAAGACCCGCAGATTGCCGAGGCGTTGGCAAAACTCGAGGCCAGCAGTTCGCTGTTCAAAGTGCTCGGCGCTTACCCCAAAGCCATTGGCTGATAAGCCGGGCCGCATGCATTTCATCGTCACACCATCATCGATCGGGAATGCGACCTTAAGCGTACCGGGTGACAAATCTGTTTCGCATCGGGCGCTGCTGCTCGGCAGCATCGCCGAGGGTCGCACGACGGTTAGCGGTTTCCTGGCGGGCGAAGATTGTCTTGCCACGCTTGCGGCCATGCGCCAGCTGGGAGTCTGCATCGAGCAGCCGGGGCCGACCGAGCTTGCGATTGAGGGTGTCGGCATGCACGGCCTCGAGCCTGCTGCTAACGCACTCGACCTGGGCAATTCGGGGACAGCGATGCGCCTGCTGGCGGGTCTGCTTTGCGGACAGGATTTCAGCAGTGTCCTCGTCGGCGATCGCTCCCTGACGTCACGCCCGATGGGCCGCATCATTCGTCCTTTGACCGGGATGGGTGCGAGTATCGCCAGCAACGATGGCATGCCGCCGTTGCGCATTACGGGCACGAGGAGCCTTCGGGCCATCGACTACGCATTGCCGGTGGCCAGCGCCCAGGTGAAATCCGCGGTGCTGCTGGCCGGGCTGTACGCAGATGGAACAACCAGCGTCACGGAGCCCGCCGTAACGCGCGACCACACGGAGCGGATGCTGGGATCGATGGGTGTTCGCGTCGCAGTCGATGGCGCCCGGATAAGCATCGAGGGTGGACAAAAACTTACCGGTTGCCAAATCGAAGTGCCGGGCGATCTATCATCAGCCACTTTTCTCATCCTGGCCGCGGTACTTGCTGAGAATGCGGAGCTTGTCATCGAGAACGTGGGCATCAATCCCACGCGCACCGGCGTGATCGACATATTGCGATCCATGGGCGCCGATATCGGCATCGAAAACGTCAGCCAGCTGGGCGAGGAACCCGTTGCCAATCTGCGGGTGCGGTCGTCGCAGCTGCGCGGGACGCAGGTTGACCCGGCACTCGTGTCGCTGGCCATCGATGAGTTTCCGGCCCTGTTCGTGGCGGCCGCTGCGGCTGCCGGGAAAACGGTGTTCAGCGACATTGGCGAGCTGCGTGTCAAGGAAAGCGACCGCATCGGCGCGATGGCGAGCGCGTTGCGGGCCCTGGGCATCCGCATCGACGAATCGCCCGATGGCGCCACCGTCCACGGTGGCCAGTTCACCGGCGGTAGCGTGGACAGCCACGGCGATCATCGGGTGGCGATGGCGATGGCGGTTGCGGGGACGGTAGCGACTGGCGAGGTGAGGATTGGCGATGTCGACGCCGTCGATACCTCGTTCCCGGGATTTGCCAGCTGTCTGGCGTCGATTGGCGCGGATATCTCACCGCGGGAGGATGATTCCTGATGACGCGGCCGGTCCCGGTAATCGCGATAGACGGACCCAGCGGATCCGGCAAGGGTACTATCGCGCGGCGCGTTGCCGATGCGCTGGGCTGGCATTTGCTCGACAGTGGCGCTCTGTACCGACTGGTTGCCCTGGCGGCCGGGCGCAAGGGCGTCTCCCTCGACGACCCGGACGGTGTGGCCGAGGTGGCTCGCACCCTGAACGTTCGCTTTGACAGTGATGAGGCGGGCAGCGAGCTTACTATCCTGGAAAGGGATGACGTCACGCTCGAGGTCAGGACCGAGGAGGCCGGGGCCGGGGCGTCCCGGGTGGCCGCAATTCCCGCCGTTCGACAGGCGCTGCTGGAACGCCAAAGGGCGTTTCAACGGCCGCCGGGACTGGTCGCGGACGGCCGCGACATGGGGTCTCACGTTTTTCCGGATGCGCCGCTCAAGATCTTCCTGACGGCGAGCGCTGAAGAGCGCGCGAGAAGGCGCCATAAGCAGTTGAAAGACAAGGGCTTGGATGTTAGCCTTGCCGCCCTTTCACGGGACATAGAGAACCGTGACCGGCGGGATTCCGAGCGATCGGTGGCCCCGCTAAAGCCCGCAGAGGACGCCAGGATGCTGGATTCCTCGGGCCAGTCGATTGAAGCCGTGACGCAAACGGTGTTGGACTGGGTCGCAGACCTCTAGAACTCCAAAGAAGGACAACGGATGGGAACGAACAGGATGTTCGCTCCCTTTTTATAATGACCGTCGGTTGCAGGACGCGACTTGACGATTGGGTGGGAACGCTAAGTTCCTGTGGATTTCCTAACATGTCTGAAAGTTTCGCAGAATTATTTGAAGAGAGTTTTGCCAGTCAACAAATCAAGCCGGGTGCAATCATCATCGGCACAGTTGTCGCGGTTAATGACGATGTAGTACTCGTCAGTGCAGGCCTCAAGTCCGAGGCAGTAATACCCCTGGAGCAGTTCAAGAACGATAAAGGCGAAGGCGGCGTAGCTGTCGGCGACAAAATCGAAGTCGCGCTGGATGCCGTTGAAGACGGCTTTGGTGAGACCAAGCTGTCGCGTGAGAAAGCTATTCGCGCGCGCACCTGGATTGATCTGGAGAAGGCGTTCGAAGACGGTGCGGTGGTTGAAGGCACGATCAACGGGCGTGTCAAAGGCGGATTTACCGTCGAAATTGATAATGTTCGCGCATTCTTGCCAGGCTCGCTCGTGGACGTACGTCCGGTTCGCGACCCTGGATATCTCGAGGGCAAGAGCCTCGAATTCAAGGTAATCAAGCTCGACCAGCGTCGCAATAACGTCGTGGTTTCACGACGCGCCGTGGTTGAAAAAGAATACTCCGCAGAGCGCGAAGCGCTTCTCGAGGGGTTGCAGGAAGGGCATTCGGTCAAGGGCATCGTCAAGAACCTCACCGACTACGGTGCGTTTGTTGATCTGGGTGGCATAGACGGCCTGCTGCATATCACCGATATGGCGTGGAAGCGTGTCAAGCACCCGTCCGAGGTTGTTGAAGTCGGCCAGGAAATCGACGTCAAGATCCTGAAGTTCGATCGTGAGCGTCAGCGTGTCTCGCTGGGCATGAAGCAGCTCGGTGATGATCCATGGCGGGATCTCGCGCGCCGCTACCCGCAGCACACGCGCATCTTCGGCAAGATCACGAATATTGCTGACTACGGCTGCTTTGTTGAGATCGAAGACGGAGTCGAGGGTCTTGTGCACGTCTCAGAAATGGACTGGACAAACAAGAACGTTAATCCGGCTCGCGTCGTGTCTATTGGCGAAGAAGTTGAAGTCATGGTGATTGAAATCGACGAAGAGCGTCGACGTATTTCACTGGGCATCAAGCAGTGCCAGTCGAATCCCTGGGGTGAGTTTGCCACTACCTTCAATCGTGGGGACAAGGTTGCGGGCCAGATCAAGTCGATTACCGACTTTGGTATATTCATCGGTCTGGACGGTGGTATCGATGGTCTCGTGCACCTCTCGGATATTTCCTGGGACATGCCGGGCGAAGAGGCGGTACGCAACTATTCGAAAGGGCAGGAAATCGAAGCAGCAGTGCTTGCGATTGATGCAGAGCGTGAACGTATTTCACTGGGCATCAAGCAGCTCGAAAGAGACCCGTTCTCTGGCTGGCTTGCAGCGCATCCGAAGAACACAATCGTCACCGGAACTGTGACTGAAGTTGATGCACGTGGGGCGATTGTCGATCTCGGCGATGGAGTTCTGGGGTCCTTGCGCGCATCCGAGCTTGCTCGGGGCCGAGTTGAGGACGCCCGAATGATGATCAAGGTTGGCGACGAAGTGGAAGCCAAGTTCACCAATGTCGATCGCAAGAATCGTACGGTTGCGTTGTCGATCAAAGCGAAAGAGGTTCACGAGGAGGCGGAAGCCGTCAGTAGCTACAAGTCTGACTCCGCCGCGGCGCCTGTTGGCACCACCCTTGGCGAGCTTCTGAAAGAAAAGATGAGCGGCAGTAAAAAATAATCAGCGAAAAAGGTAGCCCGGACCCTCAGTCCGGGCTATTATTGTCTTTACTATCCGTGGGTTACGCTGATCACTCAGTACGGCGACAAGTAAAATGACAAAATCTGAACTGATAGAAGCCATTTCTCGCAAGCAAAAACACTTGCCGGCAAAAGACGTCGAGCTCGCGGTCAAGCATCTGCTTGATCTTATGAGCGACGCGCTGGCGCAGGGCCAGCGTATCGAGATTCGCGGATTTGGCAGCTTCTCTTTGCACTATCGACCGCCGCGGATAGGCCGTAATCCGAAGACGGGCGAGGCCGTCGCGCTGTCGGGCAAGTACGTACCGCATTTCAAGCCCGGCAAGGATTTGCGCGAACGCGTTAATGAAAGCCGTCATTACCCGATCAAGAGCTGAGCGGTTACGGCACTGCCCCGTGAGCAACGCAGGTTACCTGGCACCCGGTAGCGGCAATAAACTTATCTCCCTGTTTGTTAGCGTCGGAGTTATCGCATGCTGAAACGCATTGGCTTGATTATCCTCATCATCGCCATAGTTATCCTGATGGCGACCTTCACGGCTATCAATACCAGCGACGTTCGCATCGATTTGGCGTTCGCCGAATTCACAAAACCACTGTCGCTCGTGTTGACCATCACCTTCGCGTTGGGCTGGTTGTTTGGCATCTTGTGCATGGGCGTATTCGCGCTGAAGCTCGTCAATGAGCGGCGCATTTTGCGGCGCTCGCTGCGATTGTCTGAAAGTGAGGTAACGAGCTTACGAGGCCTGCCTCTCAGCGATGCCGACTGAGTCCACATTTCTACTCGCCGGGCTGTTCCTGCTGCTCGCGGCGGCAGGTTGGGCGATGGGCCGCTTTGGCGAGCGCGAGGAGGACGAGCAGGCGCCGCCGCTGAATATCGATTACCTCAAGGGACTGAACTTCCTGCTCAACGAGCAGACCGACCAGGCACTGGAGCATTTTCTCCGCATGGTGCGCGTCGATGACAAGACGATCGAGACACACTTCGCGCTCGGTAATTTGTTCCGGCGGCGTGGCGAAGTCGATCGCGCCATTCGCATTCACCAGAACATCATCGCGAGACCGGATCTGGCCGCCGAACAGCGCGACCAGGCATTGCATTCACTGGCGAAAGACTACCTCGGTGCGGGCCTTTTGGATCGCGCCGAAGACCTCTGCGTAAGGTTGGCAGCAGGGTCGCGTTACCAGGTACAAGCGCTCGATAACCTGGTGAAAATTTACGAGCAGGAACGAGAGTGGGAGAAAGCAATCGATGCGGGACAACGCCTTGAGGTTTTGAGCGGGCGGTCCCTGGGTCTCCAGATTGCGCACTATTACTGCGAACTTGCTGAAGAGGCTGCCGCAGCGAAGGACTTCTCTGCGGCCAGGGCATTTGTTAAAAAAGCGCAGTCCGGGCGACCGCGAACCATGCGGGGAGCGCTGACGCGGGCACACATCGCGCGCGACACAGACGATGACAAGACCGCGCTCAAGCTCTACCACCGTATTATCGAAGAGAACACTTACCTGATTGCCGAAGCGCTGCCGGAGATGGTCACGATCTATCAGCGTGCCAACGCCACGGCAGCGCTTGAAAAGGCACTGCGTGCACTGCTGGCGAAGCATCCGGAGCGCCGCTCGCTGGTTGCGTATACGGCAATCATCAATGACCTCGGTAGCATCGCTGTCATTGATGAATGCGTTGAGCAGTACATGCTCAACGAGCCGACGCTGGGCGAGTTTGTGGATTTGCAGCAATTGTCCGCAGGGGGCGCCGCAGGGGCACACGAGTCAGCCCTTGCGAAAGTTCGCGGGGCCTTGTCAAAGCTTGCCCGGTCGACGCCGCGCTACCAGTGTCAGGAGTGCGGTTTCTCCAGTCAGCGCCTGTTGTGGCAGTGTCCCAGCTGCCGCGACTGGGAAACACAGCGGCCGGCATCTCGAGTGCAGTTTGATACTTTGCTGCAGCACAGCATTACGAACTGACCCCGCGCGTGCTTGCGCCGGCGTGCGCCTTGCACAACGACAGTTTCCAGAACAACTGCACAAAAACTCGCCGCGGCGTGCGCGCCCGTTTTTCATAAACTCCTCCGGACCGCATCTTCGCGGGCTGATCATCACGAAAAGGAGCTTATGATGAAAACCTCGATTAACCTGGTGGCGCTGGTCGCTGCGCTGTTGCCCCTGTGTGCGCTGGCCGGTCCGGTCAACGTCAATTCGGCGGATGCCGAATCAATCGCAGCTGAACTAAAGGGTGTGGGCCTTTCAAAGGCCAAAGCAATCGTCGAGTACCGCAAAAAGCACGGACCCTTTCGTTCGGCCGAGGACCTGACGCTGGTCAAAGGGATTGGCGAGCGTACGCTCGATCTCAACAAGGACAATATCAAGGTCGCTGCCGAGAAGAAGTAGTAGGCCATCGGGCCCGCGCATATCCGCCGCACTCGAAGGCAACGAGTGCGGCGGATGTGCGCATTGTGAACTCTGTCATGACGTACAACTGACCAATTGGGCTATCATTCGGGTTTACATAATTCGTTTTGGAGAGCGCAGTTGGCCAGACAAGTCAGAGCGGCCGTTTTCCCGGTTGCGGGTCGGGGTACAAGATTTTTGCCCGCTACAAAAGCCAGTCCCAAAGAGATGCTGCCCATCGTGGACAAGCCGCTGATTCAGTACGCGGTGGAGGAAGCCATCGAGGCCGGTGTCACCAAACTGGTGTTTGTTACCGGTAGCTCAAAGCGCGCAATAGAGGATCATTTCGACAAGGACGCGGAGCTCGAGCGAGCACTCACGGAGGCTGGCAAAGATGAGTTGATGCACTCGATCCATGAAATCGTTCCTGCCGGTGTTTCCTGCATTTACATTCGGCAGGGAGAACCGCTAGGGCTCGGCCACGCAGTATTGTGCGCCCGTCCAGCCGTTGGCGATGAACCGTTTTTTGTGCATCTCGCTGACGACCTGATTGCCGGCAGCCCCGGGTGTCTCGCCCAGATGGCGGGCGAATTCGCACAGCATGGCGGGAGTATTGTCGCCGTCGAAACGGTACCGCGCGCAAATACTTCCAGCTATGGCATCGTCGCTATCGACGACAGCGGTAGCGGTAGAATTACGCAGATTGTCGAGAAGCCTGCGCCGGAGGAGGCGCCGTCTACTTCGGCGGTTGTTGGTCGCTACCTGCTTGCGCCAGAGATTTTCGACAAACTGGAACGCATTGGCCAGGGTGCTGGCGGGGAGATTCAACTGACCGATGGCATTGCCCAACTGCTAGGTGAGCAGTGGATCTACGCCTATGCGTTTACCGGCACGCGTTACGACTGTGGCAGTAAACTGGGTTACCTGAAGGCGACGGTGGCCTTCGGGCTGGCCCATCCGGACACCGGGCCGCGGTTCCGCGAGCACTTGCGCGGGTTAGTCGTGGATTAACGGTTGCGGCCATTAAGGCAAGCAAAAAAAGGCCTTCTGACGAAGGCCTTTTTGCATTTGGCTCCCCGACCCGGACTCGAACCAGGGACCAATTGATTAACAGTCAATCGCTCTACCAACTGAGCTATCGGGGAATAGATCAACACCATCAGGTGCGGGCCGGGATTTTGGTCCAGCGCCGGGCTTGTGTCAAGCCGCCACGACGCGTTTTATGCGTTTCACGGCTTCCTCGAGAGCCTGCATGGAACACGCAAACGAGAGGCGCAGATATTGCGGTGCGCCAAATGCGGAGCCCGGTACGCAGGCGACGTCGGCCTCCTTCAGGAGCAGTTCCACAAGACTGATGTCACTCTCCAGGCCAAGCGCTTGCAGCGCGCCGCCGACCTGCGGGAAAGCGTAGAACGCACCTTCGCCGCGGCGGCACTGGAAGCCATCGATCTCGTTGAGTGCAGCGATGAAGTAGTCGTGCCGTTGGCGGTAAGCCTCCCTCATTGCTGCAACTGGCGCCTGGTCGCCATTCAGGGCTGCTTGAGCGGCGGCTTGCGACACGCTGCAGGCATTCGAGGTACTTTGGCTTTGCACCGTCGTCATCGCCGTGATCAGTGTCTCGGGCCCGGCCGCGTAGCCGATGCGCCAGCCCGTCATTGCGTAGGCTTTGGATACGCCGTTCGTCGTGATTGTGCGGTCCTTAAGCTTGGGGCAGGCCGCGGCAAAGCTGACGAAAGGCTCGTTACCCCAATAAATGTGTTCGTAAATATCATCGGCGACAATAACGACGTCGGGATATTTATCCAGCACGGCGCCGAGTGCCTCGAGTTCAGCACTCGTATAGCTCGCCCCCGTGGGATTGGAGGGGCTGTTCAAAACGAACAGTCGCGTGGCGGGCGTTATCGCGTCTGTCAGCTGGGCCGGCGTGATCTTGAAATCCTGCTCGATGCCCGCGTCTATCACCACGGGTTCGGCGCCGGCGAGGCGCACCATGTCCGGATACGAAACCCAGTAGGGGGCTGGAATTATTGCTTCGTCACCGGGTCCCAACAGCCCGAGACAGAGGTTAAACAACGCCTGTTTCGCACCGCTGGTGACCAGGATCTGCCGCGGTGAGTATTCCAGGTTGTTTTCGCGAGCAAACTTACCCTGGATTGCGGCTTTCAGGCTCGCGGTGCCGTCGACCGGCGTGTACCGGGTCTCACCGGCATGAATGGCCGCAATCGCAGCTGCTTTGATGTGCTCCGGCGTGTCAAAGTCCGGTTCGCCAGCGCCGAGGCTGATGATGTCACGACCCGCCGCGCGGAGTTCGGTCGCGAGGGCCAGGACGGCCCCGGTCGGCGACGGCCGCACGGCTGCCATTCTTTTTGAAACTGATAAACTCACTCGATTGCCTCGGACGAACAGAAACTCATGGTACGTGAATCCACCCACCTTCCCAACAAGACCGTTGATGCGCGTGATCAGCTGACGCTGGTAGCGGAGTTTCAGCCGGCCGGCGACCAGGTTGCCGCCATTGCCGGTCTGTGTGACGGGCTCAACGATGGGCTGGCACGGCAGACGCTGCTGGGCGTGACCGGGTCCGGCAAGACCTTCACGGTAGCGAGCGTGATCGCCGAATTGCAGCGCCCGGCGATCATACTGGCGCCCAACAAGACGCTGGCGGCACAGCTGTACGGGGAGATGCGCGAGTTCTTTCCACGCACTGCCGTTGAGTACTTTGTCTCGTATTACGATTACTACCAGCCCGAAGCCTACGTGCCGAGTTCGGATACGTTCATCGAGAAGGACGCATCGGTCAATCAGCACATCGAGCAGATGCGCCTGTCGGCAACGAAGGCGCTGATCGAACGCCCCGACGCCATCATCGTTGCGACGGTGTCGGCCATTTACGGCCTCGGCGATCCGGAAGCCTACTTCAGCATGGTTCTGCACCTGGTCCGCGGCGACCGCATCGACCAGCGGCAGATATTGCGGCGCCTCGCCGAGCTGCAATACCAACGCAACGAGCTCGACCTGTCGCAGGGGTGCTACCGGGTTCGAGGCGATGTCATCGACGTCTTTCCGGCCGAGTCGGAGCGGGATGCAGTCCGCATTGAACTCTTTGACGACGAGGTGGAATCGCTGTCGTATTTCGATCCGCTGACCGGCGAGGTGCTGCGGCGGGTACCCAGGCTCACTATCTTTCCCAAGACGCATTACGTGACGCCAAGAGAGCGTCTGCTCGAGGCGTGCGAGCACATCAAGGTCGAGCTTAAAGAGCGCCTGGCATACCTTCGAAAGCACAATAAACTGCTTGAAGCTCAGAGACTTGAACAACGTACTTCATTTGACTTGGAGATGATCAGGGAACTCGGTTATTGCTCGGGCATCGAGAATTACTCACGCTACCTGTCCGGCAGAGGCGAGGGCGAGCCGCCGCCGTGCTTGTTCGATTATGTGCCGGACAACGCCATTTTGGTGGTCGACGAGAGTCATGTGACCATCCCGCAGCTGGGCGGCATGTACAAAGGTGATCGTTCCCGCAAGGAGACGCTGGTCGAGTACGGGTTTCGGCTACCCTCGGCACTCGACAACCGGCCGCTGCGCTTCGATGAATTCGAACGGCATTCGCCGCAGACGATTTACGTGTCGGCAACGCCCGGAAACTACGAGAACGAGCATTCGGATAATGTCGTTGAGCTGGTTGTCAGACCAACCGGACTGATTGATCCGGAAGTCGAAGTGCGCCCGGCCAAGACGCAGGTCGACGATGTCTTATCGGAAATCCATATTCGGGTGGCCAGCAACGAAAGAGTGCTCATTACGACGCTCACCAAACGCATGTCGGAGGACCTGACCGACTACCTGAGCGAGCACGGCGTGCGGGTCCGCTACCTGCATTCGGATATCGGCACTGTGGAGAGGACCGAGATTATCCGCGATCTGCGACTGGGTGCTTTCGATGTCCTGGTCGGCATCAACTTATTGAGGGAAGGGCTCGATATGCCCGAGGTCTCCCTCGTGGCCATCCTCGATGCGGACAAGGAGGGCTTCCTGCGCTCCGATCGATCGTTGATCCAGACCATGGGCCGGGCGGCAAGACACGTCCACGGCAAGGCCATTTTGTATGCCGATTCGATCACGGGCTCGATGCGGCGGGCGATGGATGAGACGGATCGTCGACGTGACAAACAGATCGAATTTAACGAGTTGCACGGCATCACCCCTGTATCGATCATCAAGCAGGTGGCGGATATCATGGAGGCGGCCTATCCGGTGCCGGGCAGGACCGGGTACAAGGTGACGGACGAGCGGGCTGCGTATGCCGTGATGAGCACCGAGCAGCTGATGAAACGGGCCGCGAAGCTGGAGAAGCATATGCTGAAAGCCGCCCGCGACCTGGAATTCGAGGAGGCAGCGCGCCTGCGCGACGAGATCCGCTACATTCGTGAGGAGGGGCTTGGCCTGGCCCATCAGAAGGCCGGGTGATACCGCTTGCAGTCCCCCAGACGCTTCAGTATCGTACGCCTCCCCGAGCCGGGCGATTAGCTCAGGGGTAGAGCGCCACGTTGACATCGTGGAGGTCGGTGGTTCGAAACCACTATCGCCCACCAAATTATCGAAGGAGCCTGATTTTTTTGAAGAAATCAGGCTTTTTTCTGTTGTTTATTCGCATCTGGCTATATAGAATCGCGTTCCCGCACCGGTCGTGATCATGCGGCGTGGTTCGACGCGGGGAAACCGTATGAGATTCTGGAGGATTTTGGTATCGCAGTTACAAAGCGAGTCAGGCGAAACGACGAAATAGAGGCAACCGAGGTACGAGTTATCGGTTCCGATGGCGAGCAGGCCGGAGTAATGGGGCTTGCAGCAGCAATCGAGCTGGCTGCCAGCGAAAGTCTCGACCTCGTGGAAGTTTCGCCGATGGCGGATCCACCGGTTTGCCGCATCATGGATTTTGGCAAGTACTTGTTCGAACAAAACAAGAAAAACCAGACGGCAAAACGTAAACAGAAACAGGTTCACGTAAAGGAAATAAAGTTTCGCCCGGGAACGGACGAAGGTGACTACAAGATCAAGCTCCGCAAGTTGGTGGAATTTCTTGAAGACGGTGACAAGACCAAGGTCACATTGAGATTCAGAGGTCGGGAGATGGCGCACAAGGAGTTGGGTGCCAAGCTGCTGGAGCGGGTCAGGGACGATCTGGAAGAGTACGGCTCCGTTGAGCAGATGCCGCAGATGGAAGGACGGCAGATGATCATGGTAATTGCGCCAAAGAAACACTAGCGCACTCACCAGCGAGCATTAGAAAAAGTGAGTAACAGCCCAGCGGTTTGACAACCGGGACGGCGCTACCCGCCTGCAGCGGCCGCATTTTGACGGTACGTAGCAAGGCTAAAAGGAATATGACATGTCGAAGATGAAAACCAACCGGGGCGCGGCCAAGCGCTTCAGTAAGACGGGCAGCGGCGGCTACAAACGCAAGCAGTCCCATCTCAATCACATCCTTACCAAAAAGAAGTCGAAGCGTAAGCGTCATCTCGGTTCTACCGAGCAGGTCGCCGATGCCGACGTAAAGAGCGTGCGTCGCATGCTCCCTTACAGCTAGGAGGAGATTGAGAAATGGCTAGAGTTAAGAGTGGCGTAACCGCCAAAGCGCGCCATAAGAAAGTCCTCGGTAAAGCGAAGGGCTACTACGGCGCACGCAGCAAATTATTCAAGACCGCCAAACAGGCAGTCATCAAGGCCGGCCAGTACGCGTATCGCGATCGCCGGCAGCGCAAGCGCCAGTTTCGCGCTCTGTGGATCGCTCGTATCAATGCAGCCGCACGGCTGCACGGTCTGTCCTACAGCCGTTTGATCAACGGTCTGAATCGTGCAGAAATCGCCGTTGACCGCAAAGTGCTCGCGGACATCGCTGTGCATGATCCGGATGCATTTGGTGCGATCGCCGAGGCCGCCAAGGCCGGGCTCGAGCAAGCCGCCAGCTGAATGTCGCTGAGCCCGACGCTGATTAACGCGAACGGTTCGGACATCCTGTCATGCAGTCACTGAGCGAGCTTCTCGACCAGGCCGCGTCGGCTATTGACGCGGCCGCCGATCTCGCCGCGCTGGACGCGGTCCGGGTTGCGTACCTGGGCAAAAAGGGCGACCTGACCACGCGGCTCAAATCCTTGAGCCAGTTGCCGGCTGAGGAACGTCCCGCCGCAGGACAGGCAATCAACCGGGCGAAGCAGGACGTCCAGGCGCGCCTGAATTCCCGTCGGGAAGAACTCGAATCCGCAGCACTCGCAAGCAAGCTTGCGGCGGATGCTGTTGATGTGACGTTGCCGGGACGTGGCCACTCGATCGGCGGGTACCATCCTGTCTCGCGCGCCAGGGTGCGCATCGAGAAGATTTTTCGCCATGCCGGGTTTGGCGTGCGTTCCGGGCCTGAAATTGAGGATGATTTTCACAATTTCACGGCGCTCAATATCCCCGAGAACCATCCGGCGCGTGCCATGCACGACACGTTCTACTTTCCAGGCGGCAAGCTCCTGCGAACACACACTTCGCCGGTGCAGATTCGCTCGATGGCGAAAGAGGGCGTGCCGATTCGTATCATTGCGCCGGGCCGCGTCTATCGCTGCGACTCCGACCAGACCCATACGCCGATGTTTCACCAGGTCGAGGGCCTGGTGATCGATGAGAACATCAGCTTTGCCAATCTCAAGGCGGTACTCCACCAGTTCGTCGAGGCGTTCTTCGAGCGCAAGGCCGAATTGCGTTTCAGGCCGTCCTACTTTCCCTTCACGGAGCCGTCAGCGGAAGTCGATGTCTCCTGGGGTGAGGGCAAATGGCTGGAAATCCTAGGCTGCGGCATGGTGCATCCGAACGTGCTTGAGAGTGCCGGCATCGATGCGGAGAAATACACGGGCTACGCGTTCGGTATGGGCATCGATCGCCTTGCGATGCTGCGCTACGGCGTGGGCGACGTGCGAACATTTTTCGAAAACGACCTCCGCTTTCTGCGGCAGTTCAGGTAGCCGCGATGAAGATTGCAGAGTCGTGGTTACGCGAGTGGGTTGATCCGGACTTCGATACGGAGGCGCTTGGCCATCAGCTGACGATGCTCGGTCACGAAGTCGATGGTATCGAGTACGAAGGTCGCGGTATCGAGGCCGTTGTTATCGCTGAAGTCGTGGCTGTGGCGAGGCATCCGGACGCTGATCGCCTGAGTGTCTGCCAGGTCAACGACGGCAGCGGCGACCTCGTCGATGTCGTGTGTGGTGCTCCCAATGTCGTGCAGGGCATGAAGAGCCCGCTGGCCAAGCCGGGTGTAACGCTGCCGGGCGGCCTCAAGCTGCGAAAATCGAAGATCCGCGGTGTCGTCTCCAACGGCATGCTGTGCTCGGCCGTTGAACTCGGACTGGGCGACGAGTCCGACGGTATTATTGCGTTGCCGGACGATGCGCCGGTCGGCCAGCCGCTGGTTGATTACCTGCAGTTGCCCGACGCGGTCATTGATCTGGATCTAACACCGAATCGCGGCGACTGTTTCAGTGTGCTTGGCATCGCTCGCGACGTCGCAGCGCTGACGGGCGCGGGCCTGAAAAAAACTGCCGTCGAGACAATCAAAGCCGCAATCAAGGACACGCACGCGGTTGAACTGGTCGAACCCGCGGGTTGCCCGAGATTTGCCGGACGCGTCGTTCGGGGTATTGACACATCGGCCAAATCCCCGATCTGGATGACTGAGCGCCTGCGGCGTGCCGGACTGCGAGCCATTTCGCCCGTGGTCGATGTCACCAATTACGTCATGCTTGAGTACGGCCAGCCGCTGCACGCTTACGACTACGGGTTGCTGCAAGGCCCGATTCGGCCGCGGCTTGCGAAAGCCGGCGAAAAGATCACCTTGCTGGACGACAAAACGGTCGAGCTGAACCCCGCAACGCTCATTATCACTGACGACACCGGCCCGATTGGCATTGCCGGGATCATGGGCGGCCTGAGCACCGCCGTGACCGAAAAAACCACGGACGTGTTCCTCGAGGGCGCGTTCTGGCCGCCGGCATTCATGGCAGGTCGTGCGCGTACCTACGGGATGCACACCGATGCCTCATTGCGTTTCGAGCGGGGCGTCGATCCGGAGGGCCAGGGCCGCGCCGTGGAGCGTGCCACCGAGCTGCTCATCGAGATCGCGGGAGGCAAAGCCGGGCCCCTGGTTGTTGAATCCAATACTGACTACCTGCCGGCGTGCCCGGTTATTACTTTGCGTCGAGCGCGACTGGCCCTGCTGCTCGGCATCGCGATCGACGACAAGCAAGTCGAACAGATTCTGCAGGGCCTGGGAATGAAAGTCGTTGGCGTCGAATCCGGCTGGCAAGTGACGCCACCGAGTCATCGCTTCGATATCGCAATTGAAGCAGACCTGATTGAAGAGCTTGCACGTATTCACGGTTATGATTCCATTCCGGAAACAACGGCGTTTGCTGCCGAACCGCTGGAGACCGTTACCGAGTCGCTGATCGATATTGAACGCGTCGCCGCAACCTTAGTGGCGCGTGATTACCAGGAAGTGGTGACCTACA
>JBATID010000346.1:0-5105 GCA_049667545.1 Woeseiaceae bacterium | reverse complement strand
GCCGGCAGCACATCCTCGACGGCGGCGACGTTCAGAACCGAATCGAATTGCCCGGCGTAAGAAGAGGATTCCGAGTCCTCGACATTTGCCGAAGATCGAATTGCCAGAGCTCGGTGAGTGTTGAACAGCTCCATGAAGGACTCTTGCACGCTCGTGGGAAGTTGCGGAAGCGAGCTCCACTGCGCTGCCTGCTCAGCGTCGATCGCCCAGCTCGCAGGAGTATCAAACTGGTGCTTCGTGAGCCATTGAATCGAGCGCGCTTTGTTTCCGACTGCACTGTGCCGTCGGCCGATCCTTGCTACGGGAATCATGAGCTTCAGTTACCGAACTTGACCTGCACTCGCAATCCGGCCGAACGCGGCTGAGGCAGGTACAGCTGCATCGCTTGCGGCAAGCTTCGACCATCGGGCAACAACGTGAAGTCGATATTTTCCAGGCCCGAACGAATCGTGTCGTCGTCCGCCAGGTTCTCGACAAACAGTGTTACGGACCAGTTGTCCCTGGACAGTCCGGCATAGAAGTCCCAGATCGTGTACTCCGGAATCCACGCACGATTGCCTTCGCCGAGGAAGCGTTTGGATTGATAGGCGCCAAACAGCTCAAAGTAGCTGGCCATTTCGTTGCTGAAATCCGTGTCGTAGCGGAACGACATCGTCGCCGCATGTTCCGCCGTCATCGGCGGTGTCTTACCGGTCAGGTCTGCCTCAGCATTGCCCGCTTTCGCCCGGTTGAACGCACTGGCCGTGCCGCCAACCTTTGCGAGGATCTCGCTCAGATTGAAGTCGGTAAATTCGGCGTCTACGAACGTATACGCTAACGCGATACTCATGCCGCCGATCAACGCGGAATTCCAGACGAGGTCTGTCTCGAATCCTTTGACCTCCGTTTTACCGGCATTGATGATCGTCGTCTGTAACCGTCCGGTCGTCGGGCTGAAGAACTCGTACGGCACCTGCTGGTCGGTGTAATCGTAGAGAAACGCGGCGCTGTTCCAGCGGACAGAGCGGTCACGCAGGGTGGTCTTGAGGCCCAGCTCGTAAACGTCCAGTTTTTCCGATTCGTACTCGCCGTCGCGAACGTCGCCATTGGCGTCGGTCGTCGATACGCCGCCTGGCTTGAATGCTTTTGCAAAGTATCCGTAAGCAAGGAGATTGTCATCGATCGCCCAGTCGAGCGTAACTTTCGGCACGAACTTGTCGGCCTTGACGACATTCTCCGTCATCTCCCCGGTACGGAACATGAAGCCCCACCAGGGATCTTCGCCAAATTGCGTGGAGAAGGAAATGTCGGTTGCCTCGCCTGCGTAATTGATTTCTTCGTCAATGTACCGGCCTTCCAGCGTGACGGACACACTGTCGGTGAGACTGACTATCGCGCTGCCGGCAATCGAGGTGTGGGTGGTCGCGCGCGAAATCGGAATGCCCGGGTTGCTGCCCAGGCTGTCCTGGAGGCTGGTTACCGCCGGGATGCATTCCGGAACACCGGGATAGACGGCGTCACACATGTTATTGACGAACGGTGGTGCGATCGGCGCGTTCAGGTAGCTGAACACGGTCGAGTTGAGGGTATCGAGCACTGCTCCGGCGTTGCCGCCTTCGCGCAGGTACCACTCGTCATCGAACATCAGGTCCATCTCTTCTTCCCAGTGCAACAGGCTGAGCTTCCAGTCGACGCGTTCGCTTTCGCCAATCAGTCGGAATTCGTGGTTCAACTGTTTGATATCGAGATGTTGCTCAGACATGGCCGACAAGCCGTACTGGGAAACTGCTGACCCCGGCGGCGGAAATGGAATGACGGCGGACACGATGTCGCGGTTGTTCTTGTCGAAGTCTTCTTCGAAGTGCGTGCCGTTATCCAGGTAGCCAAAGACATAGGTGACGTCCATGCTGGGCAGGTCGACGTTGAAATCCAGGTGATAGCGCGTCGTATCCACATCTGTACCACGGAAATCGAGGCCGGTACGCGGATCGGGCGACAGGTCGATCATGTCCGCCGTCGCGTGCAGCTTCCCGGACAGCACTGGCCGGCAGGCCGGGGCGCCCGGTATACCAAACGAGTCGTAGTATGGCTGGGTACGATCGATGGTATTGCAAACAGTCGTACCAAACCCATCGTACGGAACCATGATGGCCGCGTCGGTTACCGTACCGGTGCCCAGGAAATTACCGGGCTCTGAAGCCGGATTCATCGAGCTGACATGCACCTCTGGCCGCTGCGAGTGCTGCTCATCGCTATGCTCGACACGGAAGTACGCGCTCGTGCGATCCGACAGCGTCCACTCCAGTCCCAGGGCAGCGCCTGTCACCTCGGAAGCGCCCAGCTCGCCGCCCGTGTTCGGATTGACGTAGTACCCCGGTGTGTCGTACTGAGACAGGATCAGACGAGCGTTCAGCGTGTCCGCGGCGATCGGACCACCGATCGACAGTCGCAAGTCCGTAGTCTCGTGTTCGTCATACCCCAACGTGAGGTCGCCCGAGAACGTATCGCCGGGGCGCCTGGTAATGTAGTGCAAGGCACCAGTAAAGGCACCACGGCCGTAGAGTGCGCTTGTCGGCCCTTTGATCACCTCGACGCGTTCCAGGTCCAGGAGTCTCAGGTTGGTCGTGATGCCGCCACCGGCAACGGTCAGTGCCTCACTGGACACGTCGACAAAGTCGACGAGTATGCCCACGTTCGGGCGCCCGCGTAATGAGCTGACACCACGAATAACAGGGCGGGTATCGATCGGCAACACACCCTGGTCATAAGTCAGGCCAGACGTGAGCCGAGCCACGCTTTCCACATCGTTGATGCCGAATTGCTCGATCGTTGCAGCGCCAAGCACGGAGATCGCAATCGGTACTTTCTGCAACGACTCGTCGCGCTTGCGGGCAGTCACAATGATTTCCTCCAACGCAAAGGAATCTGCGCTCCCTTCCCGGGCATCTGCGACGGATGCCGGCAGTGCAGTAAACGCCGCCGCGGCAACAGCCAGGCTTAGTGAGGTTTTTATTTTCATGTTCTTCGTACCGATCGGGGAAACGATCTTAAACTGCGTTTTTTATGACAGTGAAGTTGGAACTTAGCATACCCAGAAAGCCTCTCCGAATCAGTTGGTTACATTTCGGGTAGCCGATGCTCAATCATTTAACAATAACGGTCAGGAGCTGAGATGCTGCGGCAGCGTCGCTTGTCTTGATACGACAACGGTCTCACCAGATGCGCCTCCGAACCGGCCGCCGAAGTAAGTCTTGAAGCCCCAGGCCGAGATGCGATCGCCGAAGAGGCGGTACTGGGTGTTCCCTGGGTACAGCTGCAGCAGATAGACCGGGGAGCGACGTTCCCGATCGGTGTACCGGTCCTTGGCGGGATTCCAGATGCCACCGAACCCGACCGCATCGAGGCCATGCTTCGCCGCGTAGGCGACCGACTCGGCGATGATCGCCTCGTAGGCATGATGGTTTTGCTGGGAGCGGTCGAACCCGCCCTCCGAAAGCTCGAGACGATCTCGATGGCGCACGAAGGACTGGAGGCCTGTCAGCCGATCGCCGCTCGATGTGTAGATGTGCACAGCGTCTGTACAGTTGCGGAAGAACGACCCGCAAGCGCGGTCGGCGTACTCCTTGAACTGCCATCGCCCGATGCCTCCGTGGTGTCGGTAGGTCGAGAACACCAGGTCGGAGAACCGACGTGCCAGGTTGGCCTGCACCGTGCCTTCGACGACGTGCACCTGACCGCCGGCCTTGCCGTGGGCTCGGATGTTCCGCCGGAGTCGCTTGTGGCCGGCGAGGAAGTCGTCACCAGTGCTGAACTCCCGACAGTTGATCTCTCCGATCTCATAGTCGGTTCGGAACAGTCGATGGCGAACGTTGGGTAGCGCCGCGCGAACGTCGTCGTCGATGTGGCCGAAGTACATGGCGTAGTACATCGACCTCGCCGCGATGGCCCGCAGCAAGGCACCCGCCACGGCGGGCCGATCGACGTCGGACGCAAAGTACATCGAGGTGTCCCACCCAACGTGGTTCCCCTCGCCGAGGAGCTGTTTGATGGAAACGAACGGGCGGAAGCTCATGAGGCTGGTGACACCGAGGAGCCTCCCGCTGCCATCCAACGCCCTGAGGAGTTGGAAGAACCGTCCGTCGGGAGGCAACACGTCGAGCAGGCCGGAGGCGATTCCCCTGCGTTCCAGGTCGGGGTGCAGAATCGCCTTTTCCCGGTCGTCAAGGGGCCTTCGTGAGACCTCGACGGTGATGCCATCCATTGCCTGGTCTCCTCACGAGTCTGTTGCCGTTCGAAATTTCCAAAAGGCTACAGGAGTTCTTTAGCTTGATCATTAGTTTCGGCGCGGAGGTGTTTTTTGTGGCTGTGTTGCTCGGTTACGCCTGGTCACGAACGCGGCAGCAGTTTATGCGCTTGCTTAAGAAATTGGTGGCCAGGGGCGGAATGGATCGATGGCTTCGCCATCTCGCAGTACGGTGCAGGACGATGCAGAGCTAGTTCACGCAAATCTCACGCATCAAATCCGCCGCGAATAACGTCCGATCGGATCTTCGATTTTCTGGCGTGCAGTGGTTTCAAGCCCACAAGTGGTCGCACCCACGCAATCCTGCGCACTAATAGTTCGTAACTGCCAAGCGATACGACGATCGTGCCCGTCGTAATGGCCAGGTACTTTGTCAAGATCGACCAATCAAGAGGAACGATCACATATCCCAGCGCGACAATGATCGTTAGGTGTAGACAGAATAGCGGGTAGACAGCGCCATTGAGATACGTCAAGAGACGGCTTGGGCGTTGCAGGTAACGTCCCGCGAAACCCAGACAGGCAAGCAACCAGAACCAGACGTTCGATACCCGCAACACACAGAACCAGGCATAGGTCGCAATATCGGTTTCCCCATTGACGGGGGGCGAGAAATGTCCCTCCCCTGGCCTCCAAAATTGAGCGAACATGGCCGCCGTCGCCAACATCGCCAACGCCAACGACAGGCTGCGTAACTGTTGCGTTCGATCCAGCAATGGCCGGCTCGATGCCAGCAGGAACCCGGCTGTGAAGATCAAGAACCAGTGACTGAAGTTCGCCCAATCGTGTATCAGGTCAGGAAACCCGGGAAACCACGCTCGCA
>JBATID010000345.1:0-1884 GCA_049667545.1 Woeseiaceae bacterium | reverse complement strand
TTCGAGATCGCGATACCCAAGGGCGCGAGCCTGATCCTGACGCACGATCCGAACGGGTTGGTGCGCGGCCTTGATAGTTTTGAGGGCGCACACCCGCCGGTTGCGCCGGTGTTCTTCGGTTTTCGCGTCATGGTGGGTGTCGGCATGCTGATGCTGGCTGTCGCCTGGACCAGCGTCTGGGTGATGCGCAAGGGCAGGGAGACACCGACGTGGCTCGCTCGCGTACTGGTCGGCATGACGTTCTCGGGATGGGTCGCCACCGTCGCGGGCTGGTATGTCAGCGAGATCGGCCGCCAGCCGTGGCTGGTGCAGGGTGTTCTCAAAACGGCGGAGGCAGTCGGCCCGGTTACAGCGACACCCATCGGGATATCGCTGGCGACCTACCTGGTGCTGTACGTAGCGCTGCTCTTTTCCTACATCTCGGTGGTCTTCTACCTGGCGTCGCAGGCCGCTGGCGGTCACATACCGCGCGAGCGCGAGCGCCTCGATAACCCCGTGCAGCCGGTGGGAGCGTAATCATGGATTTCTGGCTGCCTGTCGTATTTGCAGGACTCATGGCGCTCGCCATGTTGATCTACGTGGTGCTCGATGGTTATGACCTCGGCGTCGGCGTGTTGTTGAACGGCGCAGAGGACCAGGAGAAGGACATGATGATCGCCTCGATCGGTCCTTTCTGGGACGCCAACGAAACCTGGCTGGTGCTGGGTGTCGGCATCCTGCTGATCGCGTTTCCGATGGCGCACGGTGTCATCCTGTCGTCGCTCTACCTGCCGGTAGCCGCCATGCTGGTGGGATTGATCCTGCGCGGTGTGGCGTTCGACTTTCGCGTCAAAGCCCGCGAGCCGCGCAAGCCGCTCTGGAACGGCGCGTTCTTTTTTGGCTCGCTGCTGGCGTCGCTGTCGCAGGGGTTCATGCTGGGTCACTACATTACGGGTTTTGAGCAAACGTGGGGTGCGTACGCGTTTTCGCTGTTGATTAGCGTCAGCGTGGTTGCCGGCTACGCGCTGCTCGGCGCGACCTGGCTCATCATGAAGAGCGAGCATGAGCTGCAAGCGAAAGCCATTCGCTGGGCGCAGCGCGCGCTGTGGCTCACGGCCGCGGGAATCGCCGCGGTATCGATTGCCACACCACTGATCAGTACGCGCGTTTTCGACAAGTGGTTCTCGTTTCCGCAGTTCCTTTTCCTGTCGCAAATACCCGCGATCTCCATTGCGATGATTCTCGCCTGCCACTTCCGCTTAAAAAAACTGGCGGTAACAATCGATGAGCGTGAGTGGGTCCCCTTTGCGCTTACCGTCAGCATCTTTGTCCTGGCGTTCGCGGGGCTCGCCTACAGCCTGTTTCCCTACCTGCTCATCGACGAAGTCACAATCTGGGACGCGGCGAGTGCGACGAACTCGCTGCAGTTCGTGCTCTGGGGTGTGTTGATTACGCTGCCGGCCATCCTTGGTTACACCGTGTTTGCTTATCGCGTCTTCTGGGGCAAGACGCGTGAGCTTAGCTACGATTGATGGACCGCTCGACCGCTCTCACCGCCGTTTACGACAATTGTTAGAATCCTGGCAGCGCCAGTCATCTATACTTCCGGGCTTGCGTGAGTCGTTGGAGCGGCGGGTTGGCGGACGAGTTTAAATACAAAGCGTTTATAAGCTATAGCCACAGCGACGAGAAGTGGGCGGCGTGGCTGCACAAAGGGCTGGAGACCTACAAACCTCCAAAAAGCATCGTCGGTAACGAAACACCGATGGGAAAGATCCCGTCTCGCCTCTCGCCAGTGTTTCGTGATCGCGACGAATTGCCATCGGCCACCAACCTTGGCGAATTACTCACCGAATCATTGCGCCGGTCCGCGACGCAGATCGTTATCTGTTCGCCGGCCGCCGC
>JBATID010000344.1:0-3048 GCA_049667545.1 Woeseiaceae bacterium | reverse complement strand
CTCGGTGCCCTGGCCGCCCGGGAACGCCTCGCCGTCGACCTCGCCGGAGAAATCCACTACGACGCGGTCGCCGTCCCTGCTCTTGCGATCCACGGTCTCCCAGGTCGCTTTCTGCTTGCGAAGATTGGTCAGCATGTCGTCAATATCGGCATCGCCGATCTGGACGTCCGGAGTTTCCACCTTGATCTTGTCGAGGCCCTTGAGCTTTACCTCCGGCATCACCTCGAAGGTCGCCGTGAAAGCAAAGACCTTGCCATCCTCATCCTCGGTCTCGATCTTGGGACCGCCCGCAGGATGCAGTTTTTGCTGAATCACGGCATCGGAGTAGCTTTTCTGCAGAACCTCGCCCAGCACCTCCTGGCGGACCTGCTGGCCATAGCGCTGGCGAACCACTTTCGCGGGCACCTTGCCCGGCCGAAAGCCCTTTATTTTGGCGGTGCGTGCGACGGACTTCAGGCGGGAGTCTACTTGTTGCTCGATGGCGTCGACGGGTAGCTCGACACGCATACGACGCTCGAGTGCACCGGTCGACTCGACAGTGACATTCATTGCAATAAATCTCTTAAAATTAGTAAGTTAAGATCGATCAGGACGTGGTGCGAAAGGAGAGACTCGAACTCTCACGGGTTACCCCACTGGCACCTAAAGCCAGCGCGTCTACCAATTCCGCCACTTTCGCCTGCCCGGTGCGACATCGACATCCGCACTACCTGTCCAGCCGGCCATTATAGACGCACTGTATTTGGCAATGCACGCACTCTTGGCGGCCGATTTCAACGCCTGGCTAGGCCAGGAAACGAAACCGGTCTGCGAGGCGCGCATCGATGCTGTGGGTCCTGCCCGCATGCACGGCGGCCAGCACGATGAAAATCACGAACCAGATGGCATCGTGATTCTGCGCATCGAGAAACCCCTGCCCCTTGGCAAACCAGAAGCTGGCAACCATGAGGGCACCCGCGAGTGACGCCCACCGCGTCGCCAGGCCGATGATCAGCGCAACCCCGATCGCAAGCTCGCCCCAGGACACCAGGAACGCAAACAGGCCCTTGTTGGGCAGGACGACCGCTTCCAGGAACGGCCGAAAAAAGCCGAAGGAATTCTCGAGCCGTCCGCTGACAAAGCCCTCCAGGCCGTCGGCGAAATTGCCGCGACTGACTTTGCCAAATCCGTAGTACAGGAAAAACACGCCGGTGTAGACACGTAGCAGCGTTATCGGCCAGAGGTGAGCGACCTTGTGGGGACGAAATTCATCCAGGCTTGACATTATTCTTCTCCGCTCGGTGCCGTGGCGCTAACTGATTGCCAAATAATAATACATCGATTATTGGCTATTGCACGGCAGATGCTTATATTTGGCCTATGCCTGACAAAGACGATGACAATTCCGCACACCACGGTATGAACGTGTCCGGCCTGCGACGCTCGGCGACCGGCTTCGCGCTCGACCGCGAAGACCTGCACGACGACCCCATCGAGCAGTTCGAAGACTGGTTTCGCTACGCCTGCGAAACCGTGCCAATGGACCCGAATGCCGTATCCATTGCCACGGTCGACGCCCGGCACCGGCCAACAACCCGCACCGTGCTTCTCAAGTACTTCGACGAGCGTGGTTTTGTCTTCTTCACCAACTTCGACAGCGCCAAGGCACGACACATCGAAGCAAACCCAAACGTGGCGCTGCTGTTTTTCTGGTCGGAAGCGGCACGGCAGGTGCGCATCCAAGGCACTGCCGAGAAAATTTCGACCGCCGAAACGCTGAAGTACTTTGTCTCGCGTCCGCGCGGCAGCCAGATCGGCGCGTGGGTGTCAGCGCAAAGCAGCGTGATTTCCTCGCGCTCACTGCTCGAAACCGAATTTCAGAAGCTGAAGAATAAATTCAAGAACAAGGAAGTGCCGTTACCCTCGTTCTGGGGCGGGTACCGGGTTGTGCCCACGGTGATTGAATTCTGGCAGGGCCGGCGCAATCGCCTGCACGACCGTTTTCAATACACCCGCGAGGACGACGGCGGCTGGACGATAGCGCGCCTGGCGCCGTAGCCAGCCGGCGGTCGCGACGTCGAGAGAGCCGTTTGCGCCACACATTTCGCGCCGCCACAAGACACTGACAAATGTCAGATTTGGCTACGCAAATACCGAGATTCTCTAGGGAAACCCGCTATCGACTGGGACATGACGTTGTGTTTATATGGTATAGAAACAACAAGACCCGGAAACCATGCCCTGCCAAAATCACGACTGCCCGTTTCACGAATTGCACATTGCCAATGGCGTAACGTCGCATACGGAAATGCACTGCCTGATCACCGACGCGGTCAAACAGGTGTCGTTTGCTGATGAGGCCGTGTTATTCAACAAGGGTGAGTCGAGTGGCAGCCTGTATGCGCTCGAAAGCGGTGTCGTCAAGATCTGTTGCACGACGCCTGACGGCCGCGAGCAGATCGTCGGGATCGCCAGTCCGGGCAGCCTGCTGGTGGGGCTGCAGTCCATTAACGACGACTGCTATGAGTATTCCGCCGTCGCAGCAACACCGCTAACGGCGTGCAAGATCTCGCACCGCGCGCTGCTAAAAAAAGCCGCGAATGACAGTCATATTTCATTGCGGCTAATCCTGGCGCTGAATGCCCAGCTGGCACACAGCCGTGCACTGATGCGGGTCATGGGGCAAAAGAATGCGGCCGCCAAGATCGCGTCATTCATCCTGCTAATGGCGCCACGCTCGAAACGCCGGTCCGCCCGCGTCGCCCTGCCCTTGTCGCGCATGGAAATTTCGAACCTGATTGGCTTGAGTGAGGAAACCGTTTGCCGGCAAATGGCGCGCATGAAACGTCACGACATCATTCATGCGCCGCGCGGCAGAATCGAGGTACTGGACTGGAAGCAACTGCGTGCCATCGCTGATGGCGGTGTGCTGCACTAGAGAGTGGTGGGCCCCCGGGGACTCGAACCCCGGACCAAGAGATTAAGAGTCTCCTGCTCTACCAACTGAGCTAGAGGCCCACCGTGTTTGAATGGGGTGGACGATGGGACTCGAACCCACGACGACCGGGA
>JBATID010000343.1:0-2407 GCA_049667545.1 Woeseiaceae bacterium | reverse complement strand
CTCGGCCTGCTGTGGCTCGTGCCGTGGCTGGTCATCTACAAATCCGGACCAGAGACCCATCCCTGGCTTGACGAGGCGGAGCGGGAATACATACTGACCGGACAGCGCAATGCCGAGACGCACCAGGCCGCAGAATACGCGCCGACGTCGCGTGAAATCCTGTCCCGCAGGCAAAGCTGGGGCGTCATTATGGCCTCTTTCTTCCTGGATCCGATCTGGTGGCTCTTCGTCGGTTGGCTGCCGCTCTATTTGTACGAGACCTATGGCTTCGGCGTGGCAGAGATTGCCCGTTTTGCCTGGATACCGTATGTCGGGGCGATGTTCGGCGCCTGGTTCGGCGGGCTATTGGCGCAGAACCGAATCAGCGCCGGCTGGACCGTCAACAAGGCACGGAAGTTCGTCATCAGTCTTGGTGGCCTCATCATGCTGATCTCGCTGTTGATGACGGTGAAAGCGGCGACGCCAATGATCGCTGTGTTGCTGATGGCCGTAATTCTCTTCGGCTTTCAAACCGCTGTTGGGAACATCCAGACACTGCCGAGTGATTTTTATAGCGGTAAGTCCGTTGGGTCGCTCGCCGGCTTTGCAGGGACAGCTGCAAAACTTGCGGTCGTCCTGCTGAACTTCCTGATTCCTGTAATCACCGTGAACAGTTACGGTCCTGCGTTCGCGGTTGGGGCCGGACTGGCGATCATGACGGTGGTCTCGGTCTGGGTTCTCTGTGGACATATTCAACCGCTTAGTCCCCGCTCGGCTAAATCTGGCTGAGGCGGTTAGCAAAGGAAAAAAGTAATGAGCCTGGAGAACAAGATTGCCATCGTAACCGGCGGGTCCCGCGATATCGGGCGCGCCGTCTCCGAGTCCCTCGCTGCTGAGGGCGCGAAAGTTGTAGTCAATTACTTCAACAACGCAGCTGAAGGCGAGGCCACCATTGCCGCGATTCAAAAGGCAGGCGGCGAAGCCATAGCCGTCAAGGGCGACATGACGAAGCAAGCTGACGTCGATAACCTGGTGGCCGAGGCTTGCAAAGCGTTCGGCGACACGATTGATATTCTCGTCAATGTAGTTGGCGGGCTCGTTGCTCGTAAGCCCCTGGCCGAGATGGACGAGGAATTCTTTGAGTACGTCATGAAGCTCAATGTGACCAGTACATTTCTGGCAACAAAAGCCGTGGTCCCGCACATGGGCGACGGCGGCTCGATCGTCAATTTTTCCTCCCAGGCCGGACGCGATGGCGGCGGGCCCGGAGCGATCGCTTATGCCACGGCAAAGGGCGCGATAATGACGTTCACAAGAGGGATGGCGAAGGAACTCGGGCCGTCCAATATTCGTGTAAATTGTGTCTGCCCCGGAATGATCAGTACGACGTTCCACGATACCTTTACCAAGGACCAGGTACGTGCGAACGTCGCTGCGGCAACGCCACTGAGGCGGGAAGGGCAGGCGAAAGAAGTGGCTGACCTTGTAACCTACCTCGCGTCACCGGCCGCAAGCTTCATTACCGGTGCCGGCGTGGATATCAACGGCGGAATGTTTTTCTCCTGATAGAGTTCAGGTCAAGCGCTGGGAGCATCAATGAACATTACGAAATTACTGACGAATTACCCGGTTGTGCCGCTCGTACAAACCGACGATCCCGAAGTCGCGGTCAAGACCTCGCGTGCGCTGGCCGCGGGTGGCCTCAAGGTAGCGGAGGTTGTTTTCCGGACGGACCGCGCACTCGAATGTCTGCAAGCCGTCGCCGACAACGTGCCGGAGATGATTGCTGGCGCAGGTACGGTGCTGAGCGCGGAGCAGGCTAACGCCGCGCTGGCGCACGGTGCCAAGTTCATCGTGTCACCGGGGCTCGACGACGGCGTCGTAGGGGTTGCCAGGGAGCACGACGTGCCTGTCTATCCCGGCATCATGACGCCCAGCGAGTTGCAGCATGCGTTTAACCTCGGTCTCGATACTGTCAAATTTTTTCCGGCATCGATTGCGGGTGGCGTTCCGGCACTCAAAGCACTGGCCAGCGTTTTTCGCACCATGAAGTTCATGCCAACAGGCGGCGTGAGCCCCGGCAACCTTGCCGATTTTCTTGCGGTACCGGCCGTACTGGCATGCGGTGGCAGCTGGTTAACGCCGGCCGACAAGATCGCCGCGGGCGACTACGATGCGGTCACCAGGCTTGCGGCCGACGCGGTCGCAATTGCACGCAAAGCGCGAGGACTCGACAAATGAGCAAGTACGTATCACTGGGCGAAATCATGCTGCGCCTGAAAACTCCTTCGCATGAACGCTTTTTCCAGTCGCCGGCATTCGAAGCGACCTTTGGCGGCGGCGAGGCGAACGTCGCCGTGTCGCTGTCGAATTATGGTTTCGACGCGGCGTTCGTGTCGGCACTGCCGGCTAACGATATCGGCGATGC
>JBATID010000342.1:0-2296 GCA_049667545.1 Woeseiaceae bacterium | reverse complement strand
GTGTTCGGTGGTGGCATCGGTGCCTTCGCAGAATTCGCAATCTTGCGCGAGGACGGTCCGCGCGTGATGAAACCGCCTAATGTGTCGTTCGAGCAGGCGGCGACGGTCGGCATAGCAGGCGTCACCGCGCTGCAGGCGCTGCGTGACAAAGGCAAGTTACAGCCGGGGCAGAGAGTACTGGTCAACGGCGCGTCGGGCGGGGTGGGCACATTTGCCGTGCAAATTGCGAAATCCATGGGGGCCGAGGTGACCGGTGTCTGCAGCACCCGCAACGTGGAAATGGTGCGCTCAATCGGCGCCGATCACGTCATCGATTACAAGAAAGATGACTATACCCAAGGTGATCAACGCTACGACCTGATCATTGACATGGTCGGCAATCATGCGCTGAGCAAAAACCGGCAAGTGCTGTCGCCCGATGGAGTCCTGGTCATGGTCGGTGGTTCGACCGGCAACTGGCTTGGCGCGTTGGCAGGA
The DNA here is from genome assembly GCA_049667545.1 of Woeseiaceae bacterium. GTDB lineage: Bacteria > Pseudomonadota > Gammaproteobacteria > Steroidobacterales > Woeseiaceae > UBA1847. The sequence continues at coordinate 1,819 of JBATID010000342.1, read as the reverse complement.
CCGCTCAAGGCATTGATCTATTCGAAATTCGTGGACCAGCAGTTCGTCATGATCCTGGCGAAACTCAACCCGGAAGACCTGGCGATCATCGGCGACATGATCGCGGCCGGCGCGGTAACGCCGGTCATCGACCGACGCTATCCTCTGAGTGAGATCGCCGCCGCCTTCGAGTATTCGGAAGCAGGGCACGCGCGTGGCAAAATCATCATCGAAGTCAATTAGGGGTCGAGCCGTTCGGCCACCAGCCATCATCGGGAATTTTTTATGGACTTTTCGGACCTCGCCCAGAAGCTAAGAGACTTCGCACAGGAACGGGATTGGGAGCAGTTCCATTCACCGAAAAACCTGTCCATGGCCCTGAGTGTTGAAGTGGCAGAGTTGGTTGAGCATTTTCAATGGCTTACGGAGGAAAAGTCATCTGGTTTAGAGGCTAATGAATTAGCCGATATCGCCGCAGAGATTGCCGACATTCAGATTTACCTGACGCGACTGGCTGATCAGCTTGGCGTCGACATTGAGGACGCGGTGACGAAAAAGCTGGAGGTCAACGCCAGCAAGTACCCGGTCGCCAAGGCGTACGGCAATGCGCTCAAGAGCACCAGATTCACTGAGTAATCGTCGGCGAACCGTAGTTTTCGCCAACTGCGCAACAGAGTAATATGATTCGGTGGGCTACGATCTGATCGGCGATATTCACGGCCATAGCAAGCCGTTGGTCGAGCTGCTGCAAAAGCTCGGCTACTGGAAATCAGACGGCGTGTATCGGCATGCCGAAAGACAGGTGATTTTCCTCGGCGACTTCATCGACCGGGGACCCGATCAGCGCGGCGTCATAGACATCGTGCGGCCGATGATCGACCAGGGCACCGCGCTGTCGGTGATGGGTAATCACGAGTTCAACGCGATAGCGTATTTCACCGCGGACCCCGACGCGCCTGGCGCGTACCTGCGCGAGCATTCGCACAAGCACCAGAAACAGCATCAGGCTTTTCTCGATGCGTACCAGGGCAGTCCTGACTACGCTGAGCTCATCGACTGGTTTCGCACGCTGCCGCTGTGGTTGGAGTTGCCGGGCTTAAGAGTTGTGCACGCCTGCTGGGACAATGACCTGATGCGGGACCTGCTCGCCTGCTTCCCGTCGATCAATGACTACCTGGACGACAATCTGCTCGTCAAAGCATCGCGCAAAGGCCGCAACGAGTACGAGGCGGTCGAGACATTGCTGAAGGGCAAGGAGGTGCAGTTGCCGCAAGGGCACAGTTTCCTCGACAAGGATGGCCATCCGCGACACGCTGTGCGCGTCCGCTGGTTTGACGCAGACGTCCGCACTTACCAGCAGGCATTTCTCGGCCCGGAAAAAGCCCGCAGCCATATTCCCGAGGACCCGATCGGTGCCGACCATCTGCTGCAATACTCGCACACTGATCCGCCGGTCTTCATGGGGCATTACTGGCTGGACGGCGAGCCCGAGCTATTGGCGCCCAACATCGCGTGTCTCGACTACAGCGTGGCGGCGAAGAGCGGCGGCAAGCTCGTGGCATACCGATGGGACGGGGAGCGCGAGTTGAGTGAGCGTAAATTTGTGTCTGTTTGCAGGACGCCGGCTTAGGCGACGTCTTCTGCAACGCGCAGCGTCACCTTAGCTGACTGTCCTTGCTGCCGCGGCGATTGTATCCGCTGACGGTTTTCGCCCTGGCGTCGTGTTCCGCCTGGCAGGCAACGCACAGGCGCACGCCCGGCACGGCCTCGCGGCGCGCTTCAGGTATCGCTTTGTCGCATTCCTCGCAGTGGCTCAAGCTATCACCACGCGGCAATTGGT
>JBATID010000341.1:0-8057 GCA_049667545.1 Woeseiaceae bacterium | reverse complement strand
CCGCGATACTACGGCTCAACTACTGACCTGTTGGAGTCACGGTGCGGTAACAAAGTTCCAGCCACCCGCTTTCAGGCGCGTAAGGTGCATTTGCCATTGCGCAGTACCAACGTACCGCGCTCCCTGGCGGTGCAGCGAAACGAGATAATATTGCCGTCCTGCCACATATCGGTCGTGATCGTGTCACCGGGTAAGACTGGCGCCGAGAAGCGTGCGTCGAAGCCTTCTATGAGAGTATGGTCATAATCGCAAATCGTCTGCAGTATGGCGTTGCAGGCGATGCCATAGGTGCACAGCCCGTGCAGGATCGGTCGGTCAAAGCCCGCCGCGCGCGCCTCGGCAGGATCCGCATGCAGGGGGTTGCGGTCGCCGGTCAGACGATAAAGCAGCGATTGATCCGGCCTTGTCCGGATGTCGCAGCTGAGATCTGCATCGCGCCGCGGCGCCCGGTGCGGCGCAGGCCCTTTGCCGGCCGGTCCCCCAAAGCCGCCGTCTCCGCGTGCCATGATCGTGCAGCCGGCCGTAAAAAGCACCGTGTCATCACTCGCCAGCCTGCCCTCTGCCTCGATGAGAAACAGCGCGCCACGATTTTTGCCCCAGTCGAAAACGTCAACAATGCGCTTGTTGATCAGCAGATCTGCGGCAGCCGGCAATGGTCGATAAAGCTGCATGCGCTGCTCCGAATGCAACACCTGGCTGTAATCCCAGCCGAGATCCGGCGGGAACATGTCGGGCACCAGTACTGTCGCCAGCGTGGGCACCGTCCGCGGTTCACCGCCGAGCTCATAAACGTAGGCAAGCTCTCGCGTATTCAGCGGATCGCGACCCATGCCAATACAAAGCGCGTACAGCATCGTATCTGCATCGGTGTAGCTGAAAGGGATGTCGATCTGTACCTTGGACATCACTTCGTCATAGTTCAGCGCCATTGTCGATCCTTGCCGTGTCGGTTCAATAAGTTGCTAGATTTTGCTGGCGAAACGCCAGCCCAGATCGGCCAGCGGCTGCACGGATGCTTCCGCCTGCGAGGCCTGCGCGCTCGCAGCGGTCCCGTCTCGGACTCGGCCGGCAATGCCCTGCAGGATAGCCGCAAGTCTGAACAAGTTGAAGGCAGAATAAAAATTGCGATTTTCGATACCTGCCTCCCGACCGGTCCGGCGGCAATACCAGTCCTGGTATTCGTCCTCGTCAGGAATGCCAAGGTCCTTGAGCGGCAGTCCGTGCAGGCCAATCGAGCCAATACCGATCTTGGGCATTTGCCAGGACATCAGGTGATAGGTGAAATCCGCCAGCGGATGGCCAATCGTCGAGAGCTCCCAGTCCAGTACGGCTATCACCCTTGGTTCCGTTGGATGCACGATCATGTTGTCGAGCCGGTAGTCGCCGTGCACGATACTCGCTGATTCGTCCGCAGGAATATTATCGGGCAACCACTCCAGCAGCGCGTCCATCGATCGCACGGCCTGAGTTTCGGACGCACGGTACTGGCCGGACCAGCGCGATATCTGGCGCGCAAAATAATTGCCCGGCTTGCCAAAGTCTGCCAGGCCGAGCGCCGTGTAATCATAGTTGTGCAACGTCGCGATGGTCTCGTTGACGTTGTCGTAGATCGCTGTTCGTTCAGCCGGCTCGAGATCAGGAAGATCGAGGTCCCAGAAAATCCGACCTTCAACAAATTCCATGACAAAAAACGTCGTCCCGATGACAGCATCGTCCTCGCACAACAGCACCGGTTTCGGTACGGGAAAACCAACCTTGTGCAGCGCGCTGATAACGCGGAACTCTCTGTCCACGGCGTGCGCGGATTTCAGCAACTTGCCCGGTGGTTTGCGCCGCAGCACGTAGCGCCCGGAGCCGGCATCGAGCCTGTACGTCGGGTTTGACTGGCCGCCCTTGAATTGCCTGACCGACAGCGGGCCACCAAACCCGTCAACGTGCTCCGTCAGATAGCCAAGCAGCCGCTCCTCGTCGAATCGATGCGCCTGACTAACGCCGCGTGTGCCGGTGTTTTGATCGTGCCGCTGACTGCTCAAATATCACTCCATCCGTCTCCGAACGAAGTGTACAGCTACATGCGGAAAATACCGAACGGCCGCTCTTCGTCGCGGGGATTATTCATCGCGGCGGCAAGGGCGTGGGCAAGTACCGTGCGCGTATCGACCGGTTCGATAACGCCATCGTCCCACAAACGGGCGCTGGCGTAATAAGGATTGCCCTGGGTTTCGTACTGCTGGCGGATATGCTCCTCGAAGTCCGCTTTTTCCTTGTCGGACCACGCCTCACCGCGCGCTTCCAGGCCGTCACCTTTGACGCTCGAGAGCACGAGCGCTGCCTGCTCACCACCCATGACGGAAATACGCGCGTTCGGCCACATCCACATAAAGCGCGGGCTGTAGGCTCGCCCGCACATCGCGTAGTTGCCGGCGCCGAAGGACCCGCCAATCACTACCGTGAATTTCGGCACCGTCGCCGTCGCGACGGCATTCACCATTTTCGCGCCATCCTTGGCGATGCCGGCATGCTCTACACGTTTTCCAACCATGAACCCAGTGATGTTCTGCAGGAACACCAGCGGAATTCCGCGGCGATTGCACAGCTGCACAAAATGCGCGCCTTTCTGCGCCGACTCGGGAAACAGAATGCCATTATTTGCGAGAATGCCAACAGGATAACCGTCGATGTGCGCGAAACCGCACACGAGCGTTGCGCCATACAGTTTCTTGAATTCCTGAAACTCCGAAGCATCGACGATGCGTGCTATTACTTCGCGCACGTCATAGGGAAAACGGTATTCGCGCGACACAATTCCGTAAATATCGTCGCTTGAGTAGGCCGGTTCGACCGATGCCACGCGCGCCGGTGCGGGCTGCCTTTGAAAGTTGAGGTTAGCGACGATATCGCGGGCAATGCGCAGCGCGTGCTCGTCATCGTCCGCGAGATGGTCGGTCACGCCGGAAATCCGCGAATGCACGCTACCACCGCCGAGTGTCTCGGCGTCGACCACTTCGCCGGTGGCCGCTTTGACGAGGGGCGGCCCGCCCAGGAATATCGTGCCCTGCTCGCGCACAATGACCGATTCATCAGACATCGCGGGTACGTAGGCACCGCCCGCCGTGCAGGAGCCCATCACAATGGCGATCTGCGGAATGCCGGCGGCCGAAAGCTGCGCCTGATTGAAGAAGATCCGACCGAAATGATCGCGATCCGGAAACACCTCGTCCTGTCGTGGCAGGAACGCACCGCCCGAATCAACCAGGTACAGGCACGGCAAGCGGTTCTGCTCGGCGATCTCCTGCGCACGCAGGTGCTTCTTGACCGTTAACGGGTAGTAAGTACCGCCCTTTACCGTCGCATCATTCGCCACGAGCATGCATTCGATGCCATGGATACGCCCGATACCGGTAATAATGCCCGCCGACGGCACATCATCGCTGTAGACCTGCCACGCCGCCTGCCGACCGACCTCGAGAAAATGAGAATCCTCGTCGAGCAATTGACGAATCCTGTCTCGAGGCAACAGCTTGTCACGCCCGACATGGCGTTCGCGGGAACGCTCGGGACCGCCCTGCAGGATGTAATCGTCAATCTCGCGGAGTTTGTCGACCAGCGCCAGGTGCGCCTCGGTGTTCTTTTTGAACTCGTCCGAGGTGCGATCAACCTTTGTTTTTATTAGCGGCATAGATCCCCATTAGCGGGTCGCATTAAACAACTCGCGGCCAATAAGCATCCTGCGAATTTCGCTGGTGCCTGCCCCGATCTCGTAGAGCTTGGCATCACGCCAAAGGCGACCGGCAGGATATTCATTGATATAGCCGTTGCCGCCCAGCGCCTGAATCGCCTCGCCGGCCATCCACGTCGCTTTCTCCGCAGCAACGAGGATACATCCGGCGGCATCAAAGCGGGTAGTCCGGCCGCGATCACAGGCTGTCGCCACCGCATACACGTAGGCCCGGCAGGCGTTCATCGTCGTATACATGTCGGCGATCTTCCCCTGCATCAGCTGGAATTCTCCGATTGGCTGACCGAACTGCTTGCGGTCATGTACGTACGGCAGCACAACGTCCATGCAAGCTGCCATGATGCCCAGTGGACCGCCTGACAAGACGACGCGTTCATAATCCAGCCCGCTCATGAGAATCGCCGCGCCCTTACCCTCTTCGGCAAGCCGGTTCTCTGCGGGTACCCGACAATCCTCCAGCAGCACTTCACTGGTGTCCGAGCCGCGCATGCCGAGTTTGTCGAGTTTCTGCGGCGTCGACAGCCCTGGCGTGCCGCGCTCCAGCAGAAACGCGCTAACACCATGCGAATCATCCTCTGCGCCCGTCTTCGCATACACAATAAGCACGTCTGCGCCAGGCGCATTCGTGATCCACATCTTGGAACCGTTCAACACATAGGTGTCGCCGTCGCGGACCGCCGTCGTACGCATGCCCATGACATCCGAACCGGCTTGTGTCTCGCTCATCGCCAGCGCGCCGAGGTACTCACCGGACACCAGCTGTGGCAAGTAACGCGCTTTTTGCTCATCAGTGCCCCAGCGCTGCAGCTGGTTTACACAAAGGTTCGAATGTGCACCGTAAGACAGCCCGACTGCAGCAGACGCGCGGCTTATTTCCTCCATCGCAATCACGTGCGCCAGATACCCGAGTTCAGAGCCACCGTACAGGCTGTCGACGGTCATCCCTAACAGACCCAGCTCCCCTAACTGCGGCCAGAGTTCACGCGGAAACGTGTTGTCGGCATCGATCGCCGCTGCGTGCGGCGCAATACGATCGGCCGCGAAGTCACGCACTGTTTCGCGCAACAGATCGAGCTCCTCACCATGACCAAAATCAAACTCAAACATGGACGTCACCGTACGCAAATATAGCCCAACATTGTGACAATCCGAGGCGCGCGACTGAATACCAATCGCGGGGTACCCGCGGTTGCTATGACGCCGACAGCCTGTCGATAAAGAGGGAAAAGAGCTCGTATTGCGACGTAATCCCGAGTTTGGAAAACAAATTACGTTTGTGCACCATCACCGTTCCCGGCGCGATATCCAGTTCGCGCGCCACCGACTTCGACGAATGCCCGCGCAATAACAGCTGCGTAATCTGTCGCTCACGCTGGGTCAATGTTGACTCGCCAAATTGTTCGAAACATCGCGTGAGTCGCTGATGCATGCTCAGGTCACGAGCGTCATGTGAGTGGTGTTCAGACCAGGCATTCCAGGTGCGCTGCATTGCGGCGCGAACCACTGGCTCGAGCCACCGCAGGAACGCCACTTCAGCGCGTGAGAAGCGCTTCTCCCAGCGCCCAACAACCAGCGCCAGCGTTGTCTGCTTGTCCACATCGAGCAGGAAGTCCATCTCGTCGGCAAGATGCGTACGTTCGTGGTACTGGCGAAAATACTCGGTCGACCGAAAACGATCCGGCGTCTCGTCGCGACACCGGCACATTGCCGGTTTGTTGTGCCGCAGCGCAAGTTGATACAACGGGTCGAGTAAGTACGGTCCCGCCAGGTAGCGATCGAGATAATGTCGCGCGCGGCCTGCACTCATCGTGTGATGCAGTACCTCGGGCGGCGCATCCTGATGAAACGCCAGCAGGCAGGTCGCATCGTGTTCGACATTGGCGTCGATGACATCAGCCATTGCCGCCGCGACCTCCTGATCCGTAACGGCCGCAACCAACTTGCCGACTGCCGCCGGCCAATCCGGAGTTCTTATTCGTCGTTGCAACAGGTTCTCCGACGTGCCTTATGGCTGGTGAAGTTTCGAATCAGACATGCTTGCTCCCCGTTATGGTGTTGCTTCAAAACGACGTCAGGAAAGAGGCAGCGTTACCACCGATTGGTCCAACACCGGTTTGTGCTGTTCGCAGGTACTCGTGGCCTTGCGGGTAATCATCCGGCTGCGGATTATAAATGCGCGCGACACGATTGCGATGATACAGCTTGAGCTGCGCGCGGAACGGCACGACTCTCTGCGGATCATTGCCGGTCAATTCAAAATGCAGCTGCGGCAAACGGAAAAACGGCAGGTTCATGTTCGCATGATGCGCATTGTGGTATCCAAAATTCAGCGTTAACCAGTTGAGCCACGGAAACCTCAAGCTTACCGGATTGCTGAACGTATGTTCCTGCTCCCACTCTTTATCGCCTTTGTGTGGCGCCGCGGAAGGCTCGAACAAAGTGGTGTGGTAAGGATAGTCGTGCTGCACGCTGTCCATGAAACGCAGTACGTGCATCATCAGCAAATAGGCGACGATGTACAAGACCGCGGCTTTTGGCGCGATCAGCGCCAGCATCAGGAACAGGCTGCCACGAATAATAATGACAGTAACGTTACGCGTACGCTGCTTCCGGCGTTGCGGAATTACAAACGATGTAAACACCATGATCACGTGCATGATCAGGTCGTGCGCAGGAATGTACAGCCACTCCAGCCAGCGCGTTACGGCCGTTATGAACGGGTGTTTCTCGAAGAACTCATCGTAGTCAAACCAGACCACATCGTCATTGTCGACATGGTGCCGGAAATGTTTGTAACGGATGTCGTCATACGTGCCATAGGCGGCGCCGCACAGCCAGCTCATCGCCCTGCCTAGCATGGCATTGTGACGACTGTTCACGAAAACCAGGTTGTGACCGCATTCGTGGATCAGGTAGGCGGCAATCGTCATCGCGTGGGCGAGCAGCACGGTCGCCACCGCGTTAACCCAGACCGCCTCCTGCAACAGCCCAACGAAGCCGAACCCGTATCCGACGACGGCATAAACCGTTGCGACACCGTAGAATCGCAGGCCTGCAGGGTCTTTGAGCTGTACTTTGGATCCGATCATATCGCCGAGCCCTTCAATCGCTTTTAGTTGTACACATAGGCTGAGGCTATTGCTAGCATACGCGGCATTGCCTGTTTGCCCTGGAGACCTGTCGCATGAAGCTTGTCACTGCCATTGTAAAACCCTTTCGTCTCGATGACGTCCGCAATGCCCTGAGTGAAGTGGGCATACAAGGCATGACCGTCAGCGAGGTCAAGGGATTCGGGCGTCAGCGCGGCCACACCGAACTCTACCGCGGCGCTGAGTATGTTGTTGATTTTCTTCCGAAAGCCAAGATTGAGGTCGCCGTTTCCGATGACACGGTAGAACGCGTTGTCGACGCGATTATTGCCGCCGCCAAGACCGGCAAGGTCGGCGACGGCAAGATTTTTGTCACCAACCTGGAACAGGTCTGGCGAATTCGCACCGGCGAAACCGGCGACGGCGCTCTCTAGCGACGGCCGGGCGCCGAAAATCTCAATCCTCGATTATTCCTCGGCCATACAGAACGCATTCAACTTGTTGCCGTCGAGATCGCGAAAGTAAGCGGCATAGAAGTTGCCGAAACGAATTCCCGGAGCGCCTTCGTCGACGGCACCCAACTCCAGTGCTTTCGCGTAAAACGCATCGACTTTCTTGCGCGTATCCATCGCGATCGCGACCATCACGCCATTGCCCACGGTCGCCGGTTTGCCATCGAAAGGCCGAATGATCGACACCCAAGGCCCAGTTGGAGCCGATGACCAGGCGATAAAGCGGTCGCTCTCCATCATCCGGCTCGCACCAATACTACCGAACAGCGCATCAAAAAACACTGCCGCGTCATCGAACTTGTTGGTTCCTAGCGTCACGTATCCAATCATTTCATTTTCCCCTCAAGTATCTTGTCGTTGTGCAGGCAGAACTGCTTATTGCTGCCATTTTAGTAGGCGGCGCGCCAACATTTCCATGTCACCGGAATGCCGCTCGCGCATGAGCGGATCATCGGCCGTGATATTCATGCCGCGCACCGTCTTGCGCAGCAGTCGCCCGCTTGCATCGATATCGAAGTCGATAATATTGAGACAACACATAGCCTGATCCAGCAGCCCGAAGGCTTGCAGGCCGACGCCGGTAGCCCATCCGAGAACAGCCGCATTGGTGCCGCCGTGCGCAAACACGGCGAGGTTGTGCCATTCAGGATCGGTTAGCAACGTCTCCATTGCCGCGCTGATCCGCGTGTAAAAGTCGTGGTAACGCTCGCCACCGAG
>JBATID010000340.1:0-1841 GCA_049667545.1 Woeseiaceae bacterium | reverse complement strand
CCTTCTTTGACTCCCGAGAGAATCTCGATCATGTCGTCACTCTGGATGCCGGTCTTGACCTGATGCGCCGTGACCGTGCCGTCGCGCTCTATACAAAAAACGATCTCAACAAAGCCGTCCTCATCGGCTGTAAAGCGCTTTTCGGCGTCCGCGACTTTTTCTCCTTCCAGCGTTAGCTGGTCGATTGTGCGTACCGCGACGCTCTGGATCGGCACACCAATGACATCGGTCGCGGTCCTGGTGCTGATATCGGCACTGGCTGTCATGCCGGGGCGCAGCCTCGCGGTCTCGCTGGAAATGGCGATCTTCACCTCGAACTCTGTCTTTTGGTTGTTGCCGCCCTGTTCACTGGTATTGGCCGAGTTCGAAATCTCATACACGGCGCCTGTCAGCGTCTCACCGAAGAGCGCATCCACCTCAATATCGGCGCTCTGGCCATGCGCTACGTTGACAATGTCGTTCTCATCGACATTCACCTGTGCCTCCATCTCGGTCAGGTCGGCGACGATCATGATGATGTCTTCCTGAAACTGCGAGCCGATGGCAATCTCGCCCTGTTCCTTGTCAAGATCGCTGATCGTTCCGGTCATCGGTGAATATATGGTGGTTTTGGACAGGCTGTCCCGGGCTTGCTTCAGCGCTCCTTTGGCTTGTTCCACCTGATCAAGTGCGGACTCGTAACGCGCGACCTCAACCTGGTACGCAGCGCTGTTCGCGTCGAGGACTGCCTGCGACTCGAGCTTACGCGCGACGACATCACGGGCCCGCTCGAAGTCTTTTTCTGCTTTGATCATATTTTGCCGGACGAGCTTGCTGTTAGCCTGTGCCGAGCGAACGTTGGCTTCGGCACTTTCCACGGCAGCCTCATAGCGCTCCCGATCGAGCTCGACCAAAAGCTGGCCCTCCTCGACCGAGTCGCCTTCCTCGACGTGCAGCCGCATGATTTTGGCGCTGACGTCCGCACTGATACGCACCTGGGTCTTGGGCTGGATACGACCGGTCGCATTGACTTTCTGGACGATTGTCTCGAGACCAACGGTGGCGGTTTGTACCTCGAGCATGTCATCGCCGCCCCGGGCCAGGAGGAGAGCTGCTGCGCCCCCGATGACGATGATGGCGGCGACGATCCACAGGGCCCTTTTCTTCATTGCTTTGCCTTCATTATCAGGGAATTGCGAACGATGATGGTCACGGCGTTACCACCCATTATGTATTAGATGCACCAAAATCGGATTTGGTTTGCGAATTTGGCGACAATTCCAGCCACAGCCCTGTAGCACCAGTCCGGCCGCAGCTCTGGCTTACGACCCACATCCTTGTAACATGCGCCTATGATACGTCGTTTTTTCTGTTTCTTATTGGCGCTAATCGCCTGCTCGCCAGTTTGCGCCGATGAGAGCGTGCCCGCTCATTTACTGCGCCTGCCGGAATCTGTCGGAACAGCTTTCATCGCCGAGACATCGGCGTCGACTTTGCACCGTTTTGACAACGTGGATGGACAACCCGAGCACGTCAGCCAGACGTATATGTCGATCGGTCAGAATGGCGAGGGCAAGCAAACGTCGGGCGACCGCCGCACGCCACTCGGCATCTACTTTGTTACCGAACAGCTCGATACCAGTCGAATGCACGAAAAATATGGCGTCACTGCATTTGTCCTCGACTATCCAAACGTGCTCGATAATCAGTCCGGCAAAACCGGCGACGGTATCTGGATTCACGGCGTCGATGCACGCGGCGGAAAACGGCCGCCACGGGATACGGACGGTTGCATCGCGCTGCCCAACGACGAGCTTGCGGAGATGGCGACCTTGTTCAGGTCGAACACCACGCCCGTGATT
>JBATID010000339.1:0-14841 GCA_049667545.1 Woeseiaceae bacterium | reverse complement strand
ACCGACACCTGTACTCGCACGAGCAGAAGCTCGAGATGACCAAAAAAGTACAGGTCATCGTCAAGGAGCTGTTTGCTGCTTACAGTGATGATGTGCGCCGCATGCCTGACGAGTATGCCGATGCAGCCGAGCGCCTGGCAGGCAACGCCCGAGCGCGCGTTATCGCCGATTACATTGCCGGAATGACGGACCGCTACGCGATTGCCGCACACGAGGCGATCGCGGCCTGATAGAATTCGCGGCGATCCGCAGGAGCAAACGAGTGAAACCCAAGAATATTCCCAGCAGGGAGCGCCTGATTTTCGCCATGGACGTGGCCGATTGCAGTCGCGCTCGCGCGCTCGCCGAAGAACTCGGCGACGCGGTCACGTTTTACAAGATCGGGCTGGAGCTGATGATGAGCGGCGGGTACTTTGAGCTGCTCGACTGGCTGCTGGAGCGTGACAAGAAGGTCTTTTGCGACCTGAAGTTCTTCGACATACCGGCCACTGTCGGCTCGGCCGTGCGGCAGCTGCAACACCGCGGCGCCACGTTTGTGACCGTACATGGCAATCGTTCGATCATGGAGGCAGCCGCCGAGAACAAGGGCGACACGCTGAAAGTGCTCGGCGTCACCGTGCTCACGAGCCTCGACCGGGGTGATCTGGACGATCTCGGCTTTGCCTGCGACCTGGAAGCGCTGGTGTTATCGCGCGCGCGACAGGCACTCGATGCCGGCTGTGACGGGGTCATCTCATCGGGTCTCGAGGTGCCGCGGCTGCGCGAGCATGTGGATAACAAGCTGCTGGTCATCTCCCCCGGCATCCGGCCGGTCGATAACAAACCGGTGGGCGATCAGAAGCGCGTGGTCACGGTCGAAACGGCCTTTGCAAACGGCGCTGACTATATTGTGGTTGGCCGACCCATTCGTGATGCGGCCAGCCCGCGAGCCGCCGCGGAGGCCATGCAGGCATCCATCAGCGCACAGCTAGGACAATAATGAACGAACTGAAGAATGATCTGTTTCTGCGCGCGCTGCGGCGCGAGCCGGTACCGCGAACGCCCGTATGGATCATGCGCCAGGCCGGTCGCTACCTGCCCGAGTACCGCGAGGTGCGGGCGATCGCTGGCGACTTCATGAGCCTCTGCCGCAATGCGGAGCTTGCCTGCGAGGTGACCCTGCAGCCGTTGCGGCGGTACCAGCTTGATGCAGCGATCCTGTTCTCCGACATACTGACGGTGCCGGACGCGCTCGGGCTCGGACTGTCTTTCGCCGCCGGCGAGGGCCCCCGTTTCGCGCGACCGGTGCAGAACGCCGCGGCGATCAGGAAGCTGGCGGTTCCGGATGTGAAGTCCGACCTGGGCTACGTTTTCGAGGCGGTCAGCACGATTCGCAAGGCACTGGATGGCAAGGTGCCACTGATCGGTTTTGCCGGCAGCCCGTGGACGGTTGCGACGTACATGGTGGAAGGGCGCTCGAGCCGTGATTTCGCGACGATCAAGGGGCTGGCGAAGGAAGATCCGGACGCGCTGTTGCGCCTGCTCGACGTTGTCACCGAGACGACCGTGCAATATCTGAACGCGCAGATCGAAGCGGGCGCCCAGGCCATCATGGTATTCGATACCTGGGGTTCGGCACTCGAGCCCGACGATTACCGCCGCTTCTCGCTGGCCAATATGCAGACGATCATCGACAACCTGGCCCTCAACCAGGGCAAGGAGCCGGTGCCGGTCATCCTCTTCACCAAGGGTGCCGGTGAGTTGCTGCGTGACATGGCCCAGACCGGCTGCAATGCGCTCGGCGTCGACTGGACGACAGACCTCGCGACGGCGCGCGGTTACGTACAGGACAAAGTGGCCCTGCAGGGCAATCTCGACCCGGCCACCCTACGAGAGAGTCCCGCGGTCATCCGGCAGGGCGTTGCGGATACGCTGGCGAGCTACGGTCATGGTCCCGGGCACGTTTTCAATCTCGGTCACGGAATTACGCCGGATGTTGATCCCGAAAATCTGGGCGTTCTCGTCGATGCGGTCCACGAGCTCAGCCCTCAATACCACGACTAACTTTTTCAACAACTGACGACGGCATTGCCGCAGACACTGTTAGCGGCGATCGCGCCCGGTAGAGGCTACCGACGAGCAGCCGACATGTTTACCGGCGGACTGTCTCGCTGCGCTCGCTTTATGTCTCGCCGGCAAACATCTCGGCTGCTCGCCGGCAGCTCATGTCGCGGTTGATGGCGGCGAGTGTGCAGTATGTCTCACCAAGCGAGTTATCGCAGATTGTCTGAGCGACTGAGACATACTGCGCGATCGCCGACATCGGTGGTGATCCTACGTGACAGAACAGGTCAAAGAAGCTCGACTTCGAGGATGATGCAGTCCTGCACGACGTCCGGCATGTCACCACCGTGTGTTTCGGCCGGCGCCCACACGGCATCCCCGATTTTGAATTGCTGCATGCGCTCACCACCGGCGCCGTCGTCTTCCAGCCACGCACAGGTCTGCAGATAGACCATCACGCGGTCGGGATGCGCGTGCAGTGACTGGGTCTCACCCGCGCGCAAAGTCTGTTTCAGCACACGGACCTCGTCGTTTTTGAACACGAGCTGGTAGATGTGTGGTGCGACGAAAAGCGGATCCAGTGGTTTCGGAACGGCGGCGGAACCCACCACCGCGGCGAACAACAGCAGCGGCACAAAGGTGATCAGTTTACTGCCTGGCATGGTGGGCCCTCCGAATGGCGAGCGCCGCTTGCATCATTCTCGCAGTGCGCGGCGCAGGATCTTGCCGACGTTTGTTTTGGGCAATTCGTCGCGAAATTCGACCAGCTTCGGGCGTTTGTAACCCGTGAGACTTGCGCGGCAATGCTCGATCACGTCCTGCTCGGTAATGCTTGGGTCGGTACGCACGACGAACACCTTGACGATCTCCCCGGAGCGCTCATCAGGAATGCCGATCGCAGCAGCTTCCAGGATCCCGGGCATTTCGACGATGACGTTCTCGATCTCATTGGGATAAACATTGAAGCCGGATACCAGGATCATGTCCTTCTTGCGGTCCTCGATCCACAGGTAGCCTCCCTCGTCCATGCGCCCGATATCACCGGTGCGCAGCCAGCCACCCGGCAGCATGACGTCTGCCGTGTCGGTCGGCCGCTGCCAGTATCCTTCCATCACCTGCGGGCCTTTGATGCAGATTTCGCCAACCGAACCGATCGGCATCGGGTTACCGTCCTCGCCGACAATGATGACCTCGGTAGACGGTATCGGCAGGCCGATAGAGCCATCAAAGTCGCTGTCGATTCGACAGACCACCGCGGCAGGCGAGGTCTCCGTCAGTCCGTAACCCTGCAGGATTGTACTGCCCGTGGCTTTCTTCCAGTCTTTCGCCACCGCCGGCTGGACGGCCATGCCGCCGCCAATACAAACGCGCAGGTAGCTGAAATCAATGTCCTTGAACGACGGCGTATTCATGAGAGCCGCGAACATCGTGTTGACGCCGGTGAAAAGGCTGAACTTGTATTGCGCTATTTCCTTGGCGAACCCTTCGAAGTCGCGCGGGTTGGTAATCAGGACGTTCAGGCCACCCTGCGCCATCATGGTCAGGCAATTCCCCTGCAGCGAGAAGATGTGATAAAGCGGCAGCGCCGTAATGGCGATGATCGGCTCGGCGCCCTTGTAGGCGTCGCCCTGCCATACGATGGTCTGCTGCACGTTGTAGACCATGTTGCGGTGGCTCAGCATTGCGCCCTTCGAGACGCCGGTAGTGCCGCCCGTGTACTGCAGATAAGCAATATCGGCAAACCCGATATCGACGGGCTTGAGCGTTTGCTGCGCGCCCATCTTCAGGGCTTTCTTAAGACTCGTGCTGTTGGCGATCTTGTACGGCGGCACACTTTTCTTGATGTGGCGCAGGACGAAGTTCGTGATTGCCGCTTTAGGCTGGGCCAGGAGATCGCCAGCGCCGGTGGTCACCGTGTGGTCGATGTCGGTGTCAGCGATGACATCCGCGAGAATATGGGCGAAGTTCTCCAGGATGACGATGCAGCGTGCGCCCGAGTCTTTCAGCTGGTGCTTGAGTTCCCGCGCCGTGTAGAGCGGGTTGACGTTGACGACGACGAGGCCGGCCCGGAACGCGCCGCACATGGCGACCGGGTACTGCAGAATATTGGGCAGCATGATGGCGACACGTTCGCCACGCGTCAGACCCAGCGTCTGTTGCAGATAGGCGGCAAATTGCCTGGACAGCTCGTTCAGCTCGGCGTACGTGATGGTGCGGCCCATGTTGGTGTAGGCCGGATTGTTCGGGTACTCCGCGAAGCCGTGCTCGATGAGTTGCAGAATGGAGCGAAACGGCGGCTCTGGAACATTCTCCGGTACACCGGCCGGGTAGGATTTCAGCCAGACTTTTTCCAACTCGTTCCCCTTGATACCTTACAGAGTGTTTAGTGTAGCGCTGATTAAGGGCCAGGCGTTATCGAGAAGCAGCGGTTGCGCCTCGGCAGTGGGGTGGATGCGGTCCGCCTGGAGCAGCGCGTCGTTCAGCGCAATCCCGTCCATGAAGAACTCGATCCATGGAATTTCCAGCTCTTCGGCGACGTTGCGAAATGCGGCCTCGAAGGCACGCGAATACCGTGGACCGTAGTTTGACGGGATACGGATGCCCAGCAAGACGACAACGGCCCCGTAATCCTGAGCTTCGACGACGATCTTCTGCAGGTTCGCCTGCACGCGCGCGGGCGGAAAGCCGCGCAGCCCGTCATTGCCGCCGAGCTCCAGGATGACCAGCTGCGGCGAAAATTGCTCGAGCGCACCCTTGATGCGCGCGGCGCCGCCCTCGGTGGTTTCGCCGCTGATGCTGGCGTTCACGACGCGATGTTCGTACCCTTGCTGTTCGAGCCGGGCCTGCAACAAAGCGGCCCAGGACTGGTCAACGTCAATACCGTACCCGGCGCTCAGTGAATCGCCGAAAATCAGCACTGTCGGCGGCCCGGATCCTTGCGCCCCGGCGGCCAGCAACAAAATCATCAGAGTAAGCAGTTTTCGCATGCGTGATCAGTCAGTAATTAATGAGGTAGTGCTCGAAGCACAGGGCATCGGCAAACAGGTTAGCAGCCCTGAGGGGACTCTGACCATTTTATCGGACGTCAGTTTCCAGGTTCTTGCCGGCGAATCCGTCGCCGTTGTCGGGGCTTCCGGAGCGGGTAAATCGACGCTGCTCGCCCTGCTGGCGGGTCTCGACCTGCCCAGCAAAGGGCACGTGGTATTGAACGGCAGCAACCTGTCGACACTGGATGAGGACGGTCGGGCCCGGGTGCGCGCCGAGGATGTCGGCTTCGTCTTCCAGTCATTTCATCTCGTGCCGTCAC
Source organism: Woeseiaceae bacterium (assembly GCA_049667545.1). Classification (GTDB taxonomy): domain Bacteria; phylum Pseudomonadota; class Gammaproteobacteria; order Steroidobacterales; family Woeseiaceae; genus UBA1847. The sequence continues at coordinate 9,491 of JBATID010000339.1, read as the reverse complement.
TGAATGCGCTGGAGAATGTCATGCTGCCGCTGGAACTCGCCGGGCACGGCGACGCGCGCACGGCGGCGCGCGAGCTCATCGATAAAGTAGGCCTTAAGGATCGGTGGAGCCATTATCCGGCGCAGCTTTCCGGTGGCGAAAAGCAGCGGGTCGCCATCGCCCGCGCGTTTGCGACGGAACCGGCGGTGCTGTTTGCTGACGAGCCCACCGGCAATCTCGATAGTCGCACGGGCGCCAACATCATGGCGCTCATGTTTGAACTGAACCGCAACTCGTCAACAACGCTCGTACTGGTCACGCACGATAGCGGTCTTGCCGAGCGTTGCGATCGCATTATCGAACTTGACGGCGGACGGCTGGTGGGCGACCGGCGGACCGCCGCATGAAAGCGGTACTGTTTGCACTGCGGAGTTTTGCGCGTGAGCTGCGCTCCGGCGAGGTACTCGTGCTGCTGTCGGCGGTCGGCCTCGCCGTTGCCGCCCTGACGGCCGTTGGTTTCCTGACGGACCGGATTGGCAAAGCGGTCGCGCGCCAGGCTAACGAGGTGCTGGCAGCCGACATGCGGTTGCGCTCGCAGGAACCACTACCCGCGCAGTGGAGCATCCTGGCGAAGGAATACAACCTGGAGACCTCGGAGACGCTGTTTTTTCCGTCCGTCGTTTTTTCGGACGACGGCAGCGCGCTGTCCGGCATCAAGGTCGTCAGTGAGAACTACCCGCTTCGGGGCGCGGTGCGGGTTGCCGACCAGATGTTCGGTGAGCAGCGTGTAGTCGACGGCATACCGGCGCCCGGCGAGGTATGGGCCGACGGCGCACTGCTGGCGCGAGTCGGTGCCGATGTCGGCGACACCCTCGGCGTCGGTGAACTCGACCTCACCGTGACGGCGATCCTCACGTACCGTCCGGACCAGTCGATCGGGTTCGCATCGCTGGCGCCCTCACTGTTGATGAACATGGCTGACATCGAGCGCAGCGGTCTGATCGGCGAGGGCAGTCGGGTCAGTTACGCACTGCTCATCGCCGGCGACGAACGGGCGGTCGCCGATTTCAATGCCGCGATCGAGCCGCAACTCCCCGACTCTGTGCGTATCCGGAGCCAGGAGGAGAGCAGCGAGCGCGCCTTCAACGCGGCCGACCGCGCACAGCGTTTCCTGTCACTGACCGCCGTCATCAGCCTGTTGCTTAGCGCAGTGGCTGTCGCGATGTCCGCGCGACGCTTCGCGCACCGCCGTATGGACACCGTCGCGCTCATGAAGAGCCTGGGCGCTACGCAGCGCTTTGTGATCTCGGTCGCCCTGATACAGCTTTTCCTGCTGGGTGTCCTTGGCATTGTTGCGGGCAGTATCGTCGGTTACGCGGCCGAGGAAATATTGTCGCGCATTCTTGCCGACCTGCTGGTCGGCGATCTGCCGGAGCCGGGCCTGCGACCGCTGTTGCTGGCGAGCGTCAGTGCCATGGTGCTGCTGCTGGGCTTTGCGTTGCCCGCGCTCATACAGCTGCGCAATACGCCGCCGTTGCGCGTGCTGCGCCATGACGCGATGCCGCCGGCACCGTCCCGATGGCTGGTGGTTGGCCTGTCACTGGCCGCGGTTGCGGCGCTGCTCTATCGCTCCGTCGGTGATCCCCTGATGCTCGTGATTCTCATCGGCGGGATTGTCGTTATTGCCGCGGCGCTGTACCTGGTTGGCCGCGGACTGGTTATGGTGATCGGGCGCGCCCGTTCGGGCGTAGGCGTTGCCTGGCGCTATGGTCTCGCGAATGTTGCCAGGCGTGGCCGTGACAGTGCGGTGCAGGTGGTGGCGTTCGGACTGGGTCTGACGGTACTGCTGTTACTGACCCTGGTGCGCACCGATCTGCTCGATGGCTGGAAACAGACGCTTGACGAGAATGCGCCGAATCATTTCCTGATTAACATCCAGCCTGACGAGCTCGAGTCGGTGGCCGGCCTGTTCGAACAGAATGGCGTTAGCGCGCCACGGTTCACGCCGCTCGTGCGCGCGCGTATGACCACGATCAACGGCGAGTCTGTCAAGGATCGCGCTTACCCTAACGAGGACGGACGCTGGCTCGCCAATAGAGAGGCCAACCTGTCGTGGAGTGCCGAACTCAGTGGCAGCAACGAACTTGTAGCTGGCACCTGGTGGCCGGCGGAGTACGACGGGCCGCCGCTGATTTCGATCGAGGCAGAGTCGGCGGCGAATGCCGGCCTCGTTATAGGCGATCAGCTGACGTTCGTCGTTGCCGGCAGTGAAGTGTCCGCGGAGATCGCCAGCGTTCGCAAAGTGAATTGGGACTCTTTCCAGCCAAACTTCTTTATCGTGCTCTCGCCGGGCGCGCTTGATGACATGCCGGTAACCTATATTTCGAGCATGAAAATAGAGACTGAGGAACAGGCGGTGCTGGTCGACCTGGTGCGAGTGCACCCGACTATTTCGGTGATCGATCTGAACGCCATCCTCGAGCAGGTGCGCGGGATCATCGAGAAAGCCAGCCTGGCGGTGCAGGCCGTGTTCCTGTTCACACTGGCGGCCGGTGTCGCGGTCTTGTTTGCGGCCGTTCAATCCACCATGGATGAGCGGCGCTTCGAAAGTGCAATGCTGCGCGCGTTAGGCGCGCGCCGGCGGACAGTATTCGCCGGCGTCATGGCGGAATTCGCAGCACTTGGGCTGGCCGCCGGCATACTGGCATCGGCCGGCGCATCGATTCTGGCCGCACTGGTTGCCGTCAAGGTCTTCCAGTTACCGTATGAGTTCAGTCCGTTGCTGTGGCTGGTCGGGATACTGGCGGGCGTGCTGGTGGTCTGCACAAGCGGGTATTTCGCAGCACGCGGTGCGGTCAACGCCGCGCCCGTTGACGTGCTGCGCGGGGCGTCGATGTGATCGACAAACGCCTGTCCTGTGGCGCGGTCGTCGTACGCAGGACCGACGATGGCTGGCTTGCGTTGATGCTGCGCGCCTATCACTACTGGGATTTTCCCAAAGGCATCCGCGAGGAAGGCGAACAGTCGTTACAAACCGCGCTTCGTGAGGTGCGTGAGGAAACCGGCATCGACGACCTGGCGTTTGACTGGGGTGAGCGCCATTTCGAGACCGGGCCTTACAGCCGCGGCAAGGTGGCGCGGTATTACATCGCACGCACCGCGCAGGCAGACGTCGTGATGGGTATTTCACCCGAGACCGGCGAGGCCGAGCATCACGAGTGGCGCTGGGTCAGTTTCGATGCGGCTTACGACCTTGGCTCGCCGCGTGTGCGCGAGATCGTGCAGTGGGCGCGCCAGATAATCGGTGCCTGATCAAACGATGCGATTGCGCGTCAGGCCCTGCTGAAAGGCGTCGACATTCCGCGTCAGCTCGTCGATAGCGGCCTGTCTTGCTGCGTTGGTGGCCCACGCGATATGCGGGGTTACGATAAGGTTGCTGCCGTCATAGTCGAGTAAGGGATCGCCGTCGACGGGCGGCTCCTGTGGCAACACGTCGATCGCAGCCGCAGCGATGTCGCCGCGACGCAATGCGGCCACCAGCGCCGCCGAATCCACCAGCCCGCCGCGCGCCGTGTTGATGAAGATCGCGTCGTTCTTCATTTGCCTGAACTGCTCGGTCGAGAACAGTGTGCGGGTCTCGGGAACCAGCGGGCAGTGCAGCGAAATCACGTCCGCGCGCGCAACCAGCTCATCGAACGGGACGCGCGTCCCGCCGCTGGCACCCGCGCGCGCCGCAACAATGACCGTCATATCGAATGCCGCGGCAACGCCGGCAACTGCCTGGCCCAAAGCACCGTAGCCGACGATGCCCATCGTCATGCCGGACAGTTCACGGACCGGGTGGGTAAGCAGGCAGAAATCGTCGGCCCTCTGCCACTCGCCGGCGCGGACATCGGCATGGTAGCGCGGCAGGCTGTGCGCCAGGGACAACAGGCAGGCGAACACATGCTCTGCGACCGACTGGCTGCAATAGTCGCGAATATTACAAACCGCAATGCCGTGACGCTCCGCCGCTGCGAGGTCGACATTATCCGTGCCGGTCGCGGTCAGCCCGATGAACCGCAGGTGCGGGCATTGTTCGAGGAGTGCATCGGTCAGACGGATCTTGTTGGCGAGTACGTAAGCCGCGTCCCGGATACGCGGTGCCACCTGGTCTTCGCTGGTGACGTCGAAGACCTCGAGCCCAGGCAGCAGCGCGCGTAACAGGCTGACATCAAGGCCCGGTCCCATGGTTGCCCAGTCGAGAAACACGGCTTTCATTGGATATTTGCCACCCGGTAACGCACAGTAAGCGACGATGAACGATCAATTCTGGAAACGCAAATCCCTGGGCGAGCTGTCGGTCCGCGAGTGGGAATCGCTGTGTGACGGCTGCGCGTTGTGCTGCATGCACAAGCTCGAGGATGAGGACACCGGAGAGCTTTATTACACCGACATCGCGTGTCGGCTGCTCGACATCGAGACCTGCCGCTGTACGGACTATAAAGCACGCGCCAAACGCGTTGCGGACTGCCTGGTGCTCTCCGTCGATCGTCCGGAGGCCTTTGAGTGGCTGCCGGCGAGCTGTGCCTACCGGCGGTTATCTGAAGGTCTCGACCTGCCGGAGTGGCACCCGCTGCTGTCGGGTGTACCCGAGTCCGTGCATACGGCGGGCATTTCGATGCGTGGCCGGGCCATTTCTGAAAACGACGCCGAGAACGCGGCGGAAGACTGGCGCGTACTGCAAAAACTCAGCGACTGATCCGCATTACGCAATGAACCGATGGAAGGCAACATGAGCAAGCACCCCGGGATTCCTCTGCAACACTATCGTGAGTATCCGGTTGAGGAAATGCGCCAACGCGTGAGCGAATTTCATGCCGAGGTTGAACGGCGTCGTTCCGTGCGGGAGTTTTCCGACCGCCCGGTGCCGCTCGACATCATCAGGACGGCTCTCAGGGCGGCGAACACGGCACCGAGTGGCGCCAACCTGCAGCCCTGGCATTTCGCGGTCATCAGTGGTGCACAAACCAAGAAGAAAATTCGCCAGGCGGCGGAAGCTGAGGAGCGCGAGTTTTATGCACATCGCGCATCCGAGGAATGGCTCGCAGCGCTGGAGCCGCTGGGCACAGACGACAGCAAACCGTTTCTCGAAACCGCGCCGTACCTGATAGCCGTTTTCCTGCAGAAATTCGGTGTGCTGCCCGATGGCCGCAAAGTGAAGCACTACTACCCGGTGGAATCGACCGGTTTGGCAACGGGCATCCTGATCACGGCGTTGCACCACGCGGGCCTCGCGACACTCACGCACACACCAAGCCCGATGAAGTTCCTGAACGAGATTCTTGGACGGCCACGCAGTGAGCGACCTTTTCTGCTGCTCGTCGTTGGTTACCCGGCCGACAACGCGACCGTGCCCGACATCCAGCGCAAAACGCTCGACGCATACGCATCGTTTATCGACAAATAGGCGTTAGCCCGTATTCTGCAGTGCCTGGGCAATGCCATTGACGCTGGCCAGCAGGGCCGTGAACACGTCATCGTCTTCACGGTCGGATGCCCGCCACCGCGATAACAGGTCCACCTGCAGCAGACTCATCGGATCGACATAAGGGTTGCGTAGCATGATGGCGCGTTGCAGCGTGACGTCACCTTCGAGCAAGGTTTCATGATCTGAATATTCGAGGATGAGGCTTTGCGTGAGATCGTATTCTTTCTTGATGATCGGAAAGAACTGGTCGTGCAGGTCGCCGGCCAGGCGCGAATACAACTCCGCGATGCCAAGGTCCGATTTTGCCAGCACCATTTCAGCGTCCGCGGTCAGTGAGCGCAGGAAATACCATTCCCTGAACATCTCGCGAAACGCATCGCCGGAAAACTGCTCAGCGGCTTTGGCAAGACCGCTGCCGATGCCGTACCAGCCGGGCAGGACGAAACGCGCCTGTGTCCAGGAGAACACCCAGGGAATAGCGCGCAGGCCGTCGATGCCGGCACGCGCGCGCCGTGATGCAGGCCGCGAGCCGATCCGCATGCGCTCAATCAGATCGATTGGCGTTGCGGCGCGGAAGTACTCGTAAAAGTCAGGCGTGTCGTAAATCAGCGTGCGATAAGCCTTGCGGCTCTCGTCGGCGATGACGGTCATCATATCGTGCCATTCGGGCATGTCATTGCCGCGGTGCTTGGGCAGGGCGGTGGCGAGCGCGACCGAGCCCGTTACCTGTTCCAGGGTGCGCAGGGCGATGCCGCGCAACCCGTATTTCTCGTTGATGATTTCGCCCTGCTCGGTGACACGCAGCCGGCCATTGACGGTCCCCGGAGGAGAGCCAAGCACGGCGACGTGCGTTTTGCTGCCGCCGCGGCTGATGGTGCCACCGCGGCCGTGAAACAGCGTGAGCTTGACGCCCTGTGCCTCGACCGTCGTTACCAGCGTTTCCTGCGCTTTCTGCAACGCCCACCGGGCCGACGCAAGGCCGCCGTCCTTGTTGCTGTCCGAGTAGCCGATCATCACGGTCTGGCGATCGCCGCGACGCTCGAGGTGCTCGCGATAAAGGTCAGACTTTAGCAGCGACTCCAGGATGTCCGGGCCATTGTGCAGGTCGTCGACGGTTTCCAGGAGCGGGGCGATATCCAGTGGTACCTCGCCGCGCCGGTTGTGCAGCTCACCCCACTGCGCAAGCAACAGTACCGACAAGATGTCATCCGCACCCTGCGTCATGCTGATAATGAACGGGCCGATCGAGTTCGGGCCGTACTTTCTCTGGCAGAACGCGATAGCCTGAAACACGCTGATCGTCTTGCGCGCGCGCGTGCTGAGGCTCATAGGCACACTTTCTCGTGTCTTGATGGCTTCCGCGATAATTGCGGCGCGCTCGTCGGCCGGCATCTCCAGCCAGTCGTCTTTGCCAAGACACTCACCGATAACCTGGCGGTGCACCATCGCGTCCTGGCGCACGTCCAGCGTGACCATATGAAAGCCGAACGCATGGATGCGGCGCAGCAATCTTTTAATTGGAAACAGCCCGGCGTTGCGGCCCTTGTTGAATGCCAGGCTCTCGCCGATAAGCTCGATATCCGCGACAAACTCGCCGACTTCCTCGTAGGGATAGATGTCGTCGTCGTATGTCGATTGCAGGCGCTGCTGCACGAGTTTCAGAAACACGCGATACGGCATTTCCCGATGGCGCGCCGGCACGGCATGGTAAGCGTTCGGAAAAATGCCGGCGTAATGCTCGGTCTTGTCGAGCATGGCCTGGCTGAAAGCAGCGCGGTCGTTGGACTGACTGAGCTTTCCCGCGATGGCGCCACACTCCTTGAAGTACAGATCGAGGATCAGCGAGCGCTGGCGCGCCAGTGTCGCGCGAATGGTCTTGGCATTGACGTTCGGGTTGCCGTCCATGTCGCCGCCGACCCATGACGAGAAGCGCAGCAAATTGGGCAGTTCCACGCGGCCCTCTTCATCGCCATATATTCGCTCTACCGCGACGCGCAGGTCCTCGAAAAACGGCGGAACAGCCCGGTACAGCACGTCGGTAATAAAGAACAGCACATGCTCGAGTTCGTCGGCGACCGTCATCCGCTCAGACGGATGTTCGCTGGTTTGCCAGCCGGTAGTGGCGAGCAGCCGAATATTCTGCAGCGCCGAGTTGGTTTCCTGAGGCGTCATGCTCGGGTTCAGCAAATCGACAAGATGGCGGACGATATCCTGCTCTTTGCGCAGCATCGTGCGGCGTGTCGGCTCGGTCGGGTGCGCGGTGAAAACGGGCTCGATGAGCATCGAGTCCAGGAGTTCCTGGAGGCCGTCAGTAGTGATTCCGGCGGCCTTGAGTTTGAGCAGCGTGTCCTCGAGTCCGCCGGGCTGATCTTGCTCGGCATCACGCAGGTAATCACGGCGCCGCCGAATGCGATGCACTTTCTCTGCCGTGTTGACCATCTGGAAGTACGTTGAGAAGCTGCGGATCATCTGTAGCGCGACATCGGTATCGAGATTCTCGACCAGCTGCGCCAGCTCCTCGTCAGGACGCTCGTTACCCTCACGCCGACGTATGGCGCGCAGGCGCGCGGCCTCAACCAGGTCAAACAGCTCCTGGCCGTTCTGTTCGTGAATGAGCTCGCCGACCATGGCACCCAGGGTGCGCACGTCGTCGCGCAGCGACTGGTCCTTGTCCTCGAACGTGATGTCCTGACGACGGAGTTTCTTTTCGGTGCTGGTGCTCATTATTGTTCTTCTTGGCAGCGATGCAGCAGTTTAGTCGCGGAAGTTCTCGTATTGTAACGGCAGGCCGGTGTCGGTGTCTTTTAGCAGGCTGATGACGCTCTGCAGGTCGTCACGTTTTTTGCCGCTGACGCGCAGCTTGTCACCCTGGATGGCGGCCTGGACCTTGAGCTTCGCGGCCTTGATCTTCTTGACCAGCTTGCGTGCCCGGTCGGCGTCGATACCGCGCCGCAGCACGACCTTTTGCCGTGCTTCACTGCCGGAGAACTCAGGTTCCTGTTCTTCCAGGCAGGCGATATCCACGCCACGCTTCGCCAGCTTCTGCTGCAGAATATCCATCATCTGCTTGAGCTGGAAGTCAGACTCCGTGGTTAGCGTAATAACCTGTTCTTCAAGAACGAATTTGGAGCCCGTGCCTTTGAAGTCAAAGCGCGTCTGCACTTCGCGATTGGCCTGGTCGACGGCATTGCTGGCTTCGTGCTGGTCGAAGTCGCTCACCACGTCGAAAGAGGGCATTGGCTGTTCCTGTAATGATTGGGGGGTGCAAACGGTACACCCGTGCAGCGGCACGCGCCAGACCTGTCAGCGCTGCCGGGCCGGGTTTCTTGCTTCTTATGGAAAATATGCCATCCCGTCGGTCGGATGCGGCGCCGGACCGATTGCTAAGCGGGTGTCATCTGGGATACCGTCTATAGCCGCTTACCGGGGCAATCGAGAGAGGCACCGCATTGCAACCGATAACACCTGACGCGCATGGTATTGCAGTACTGATCCTGACGGTCGTCGCGCTGTTTCTCTTTACGCGAGATAACATTCCGCTCGAGTCTTCATCACTGGCGATCCTGATTCTGCTGGTCGCCGGCTTCCAGATTTTCCCGTACATGAAAGACGGTGACGTCGTTCTTGGGCCTATCGATTTTTTTGCGGGCTTTGGTAACGAAGCGCTGATAGCGATTTGCGCACTGATGATGGTGGGCAAGGCGCTCGAGACAACCGGTGCATTGCAGCCACTCGCCAACGTTGTTGGACGCGCGTGGTCAACACGACCCGTGCTGGCGCTCGCGGTCACACTGGTTGCGGGAGCGATCCTGAGCGCGTTCATGAACAACACGCCTATTGTTGTTTTGCTGATGCCGATTCTCGTTGGCGCGTCGTTGCGATCGAAGTTCCCGGTGTCGGGGGTGATGCTGCCGATGGGCCTCGCGACAATCATCGGCGGCATGTCGACGTCCATCGGCACCTCGACCAACCTGCTGGTTGTCGGCATCTCGCGCGACCTGGGGGTGCACGAATTCGGCATGTTTGAGTGGGTGCTGCCGGT
>JBATID010000338.1:0-1735 GCA_049667545.1 Woeseiaceae bacterium | reverse complement strand
GCTACAAAGAAGCCACACCGATCCAGCAGCAAGCCATCCCCCATATTCTCAAAGGCCATGACCTGTTGGCTGGCGCCAAGACCGGCACCGGCAAGACGGCGGGCTTCGCTTTGCCACTACTGCAGCGCCTGCAACTCGGCAAGACCAACCGCCGCAGTGTTCGGGCACTGGTGCTTACACCTACACGAGAGCTTGCAGCCCAGGTTGGCCAGAGCGTGTGCGATTACGGCAAGTACCTGCCATTCAAGACTGCAGTCATCTTCGGTGGCGTCAGCATCAACACCCAGATCAACAAGCTGCGCAAAGGCGTCGATGTCGTTGTCGCCACACCAGGCCGCCTGCTGGATCATATGCAGCAAGGCACGATCGACCTGTCAGCCGTCGAAGTCCTCGTACTTGACGAAGCCGATCGCATGCTCGACATGGGCTTCATTCGTGACATCAAGAAAGTACTCGCGGTGCTGCCGAAAGAACGTCAAAACCTGCTGTTTTCTGCGACCTTCTCGGATGACATCCGCAATCTTGCAGCCAGAACGCTGAACGCGCCGGCCGAGATTCAGGTGGCACAGAAGAACTCGACGGCGGACAACGTGAGTCAGCTGGTGTACCCGGTCGACAAGAACCGCAAGCGCGAACTGCTGTCACACCGCATCGGCAAAGAGAACTGGCAACAGGTGCTGGTATTCACTCGCACCAAGCACGGTGCGAACCGACTGGCGACGCAGCTGGATGCCGATGGAATTTCGGCGACTGCAATTCATGGCAACAAGTCTCAAGGTGCGCGCACTCGTGCCCTGGCGGATTTCAAGGGCGGCAAAGTTCGCGTACTGGTCGCGACGGATATCGCCGCGCGCGGCCTGGACATCGAGCGCTTGCCGCATGTCGTCAACTATGAACTGCCGCACGTTGCCGAAGATTACGTACACCGCATCGGTCGTACCGCAAGGGCCGGCAATAACGGCCATGCCATCTCACTGGTGTGCGTCGACGAAAATCGTCTGTTGCAGGACATCGAGAGCCTGCTCGGCACCAGGATCGAGAAGCAGGTCTTGCCGGGCTACGAGCCCGATCCGCGAATCAAGGCTGAGCCGATTCAGAACGGCCGCGGCAGACGCGCCAGCGGCGGCGGCAACACTGGGTCGAATCAGCGCCGGTCGCGGCCTGCCGGCAATCGGACGAGCAACCGTGGCGGCCCGCCCAAACGGCGATCAAAGCGGGCTTAATGAAGAACTGCAATTCGTGCGGCAAGTGTTGTGAGACGGCGGGCGACGGTGGGTTGTCTGCTTCAGCAGCAGAAATCGACTGGTGGGAAACCTACCGGCCAGACATTGCTCGTTATGTGCAGGGCAACAGGATCTGGGTAGACCCGGCGAGCGGTGAATATTTTGCACGATGTCCCTGGCTTAAGAAGTCGCCGGACGGCAAGAAATTCACCTGCGATATCTATGACGACCGTCCCGAAGACTGCCGCCACTATCCTGTCGACATCGAGCAGATGATTCAGGACGACTGTGAAATGCTCGAGCCGCGTGATCTCCTGAATACGCGACGCGCGCAGAAAAAACTGGACGAAATAATGATCGACAGCCGCCCACCGGCCGGCAGGTGGCCGTAGACTTTTTCTACCGCGTTTGTCGTTCGTTTACTGACAGATCAGCATCTCCCCGCATCGTCAGCCGAAAAATGCAATAAGACATTGCTGCAATGACACGCGAATCCGCGGCGGTGATATCAT
>JBATID010000337.1:0-2601 GCA_049667545.1 Woeseiaceae bacterium | reverse complement strand
GCGTGGCAAGAGTTTTGCCGTTAATTGACATAACTATCTATAAATACTGGAATTTCAGTACCTTTGGTGAGTATGGGGCAAATGATAATGATTCGCATTACGATAAGCAATAGGCAATTGTACGGATAGGTCACAATTCCAGTGTTCAGCTTGTATTCATTGACTCGCGCGTAGCGTACATCGACAACCACCAAGGCACTGTCAGCTATTCATCGCGAGGATCGCCACATGACTACACGCCCCCGGCAACCACGAGTTTCGGTTTCTGTTCACCCCACACCCGGCACGATCAGGCACATCGTCCTCTCCGTGGTAATGCTCGCGATTGCTATCGTCGCGAGCCAGGCGACATTGGCCAATACACCCACCATTCGCCTGTTCCCCACTACCGTGGTCGAAGACCTTAAACAAACCGGTAATGTCGCACGTGATATGGAAACAGGCCTGCAAGAGGTTATCGGGCGGCTCGACCAGCAGCAAGCGCTGTATGTAGAAAGCAAATGTGACGGTGCCGAGAGCGACACCGGCTGCGAGCGGCTCGCGCGCCAGATCGGTGCGACGTATCTCGACATGCTCACGATCATGGAAGAGCGTCTGCCCGACATGGAACACACCGTTAACAATACGCGCCAGAGTCTCGAGAAGAGCCTGCGTAACGAGCTCGGCAAAAAAATGACGCCGTGGACATTGCAGGAAACGCTAATTGGCGGCAATGCCAACAACGCGGCAACACAGGCGTCCCCAACGTTGCGCGGTCGCTCTGGCATGCGCCTTTCCGAACGCTTCAAACAATATTATCAACTGGTCGCCACGTCCGGCGCCAAAGGTGACCAGTCGCTTGCGGTGCTGGCGTCGGACATTTACCTCGACATGGAGGAGACCACGCTGCTGATACAGCGAACGCGGCAGGAAATTGCCCGCGCGACGTTGATGGAGCAGCTGAACCAGTCGTTCGGCATCATTACACCGGAAATGATCGAGGTGGTTGGCGGTGTCAAATCGATACTGTTTGGCGATGAAGAAGGTCAGGCGCTGGTAGCCGGCCCGCCGCCTGGCAGCATTGAACAAGCCTATCGCAGCCCGTTGGAACAATGAGCAGCACAAGCATGAAAACCACGACCGTGAGGAGCGCTTTTGTGAACGCCAAACTTGATTACAAACCCGTGTTAATTATCGCCACGCTGTTCGCGTCGTTGGTGCTGTCATCGTGCGCGTCAACGACGCCAACCTGTGCCAGCCCCCAGGCAAAAGACCTGGGTCGAGCCGTTACGATGGTCCAGGCGTCGCTTATGGAAGGTTGCCACGCGCACTTCGATCGTTATTACGATGACCTGTTGTCGATTGCCGAGGGCGACCCCAAACCTGAGAACAAGCGCGAGTTCAGCCAGTTCCTGGTGTGGTCGAGCGATAACGGCCTGCTCAGCAATCGGCAGGCGCAGGACTATTACAACCGTTATTTCAATATCAAGTTCATGTCGTTGAAAGGCGACTACAACAACTGCTCGCACACGTGCCCCAATAAACAGAAGGTGCTGTTCGACATGGAACGTGAGTTGTCGGACAAGGAGCGCGGCTTGCTCAGAGTCAGCCTCGACAATGACGGCTATTACCGCGCGGATCGGCTCTATCAGGAAGTCGAGCTGGTACTCGAGGCCACCTGTACCGCCTGCGCCGCGGGCCGGTAGATCGAATCGCTGCACCTACGATGAACAAGACTCTGATGTTCACCAAGGGGCTTGTCGCCGGCGCTTCAGGAACACTGTTGGGCGTATCGGCCGCGCTTTACGGCCTGAGTAGGGCCGGCCTGATTGTTTTCAACGATACAGGCGTCGCCAGCCCGGGCGAATGGCTGCACTGGGCCTACATCAATCTCGGCTCGTCGATTCCGGTGTTTGCAGTGCTCCTGCTCGCCTACTTCGTAACGCTGGGCCGATTGAAAACCGCACTCGAGCAATCACGTGCCATCGACCAGATCGTGCAACTCGACCACCTGACGGACATCTGGACAACACTGTTTTTCGGCACCGGCGTAATCTGGACGGCCATTGGTATGCGCAGTGCGCTGATCTTCGCGCTTGGTGATCGCGATGCAGCCCTGCAGCAGGGCGCATTCGCAATGCTCGAGCGCATGATCGACGGCGGCATCCTGTTGGCGTTGTCGACAACAATATTTGGCGGTATCGGTGGCTACCTGATGCGTGTCTACAAGACCATTGCGCTCGGGACACGCTTGCAGCAGCAGTACGACCAGGCCGCGCGGGCTGATACCTCCGAGATGCGGGCCAGCCTGACTCGCATCGAACAGCATTTGAGCAAGGCGCGGTTAAAGAAAGCGCAGCCAGACAAATTACTGTCCAACATTGAGTCGCGCGGGGCCGCGCCATGATGCGTTCACCGCTTGCCTACCCGCTGAATCGCTCGGCCGATATGGACGGCGGCGGCGCCGCAGATCTGCAAACCGACATCATGCGGTTCATGGCGATTCTGTCATTGTGCCTGGTTGCGATATTCGCGCTGGTGCAAAGTATTCCCCTCACGCCGACCGAAACGCCACCGGCACCGGTACCGGTACTCCAGATTGCGGAGCCGGCCGCGATACCG
>JBATID010000336.1:0-4819 GCA_049667545.1 Woeseiaceae bacterium | reverse complement strand
GCAGCCGCTTCTGCAGCTTCAGCTGTTATCGCTTCGGGCTTGTCAAAAACTTCACCCTTGAAAATCCAGACCTTCACGCCGATAACGCCATACGTGGTGTGGGCCTCGGCTGTGCCATAGTCGATATCCGCACGCAGCGTGTGCAGCGGCACACGACCTTCGCGATACCACTCCGAACGTGCGATTTCCGCGCCGTTCAGACGACCACCAACCTTGACCTTGATGCCCTCAGCACCGACACGCATCGTGTTGGTAACGGCGCGCTTCATGGCGCGGCGGAACATGACGCGGCGCTCGAGCTGCTGCGCAATGCCCTCTGCGACCAGCTGCGCATTCATTTCAGGCTTCCGCACTTCATTGATATTGATGCGAACATCCTGAATCGGCATGCCGATCATCGCCGAGACTTCAGAGCGCAGCTTCTCGATATCCTCGCCCTTCTTGCCGATCACGATACCGGGACGGGCGGTGAAGATCGTAATGTTGCACTTCTTTGCCGGCCGCTCGATGGCGATATTGCTGACAGACGCATCCTTCAACTTCTTCTTGATGTACACGCGAATCAGATGATCCGAGCGAATATACTCCGGAAACGTCTTCGAATCTGCATACCACGTCGACGCCCAATCCTTGACGATGCCGAGGCGAATGCCTGTTGGATGTACTTTTTGGCCCATATTACTTACTCGTCCCCGACACGGATGGTGATGTGGCTGTTGCGCTTGATAATTCTCGCGCCGCGGCCTTTCGCACGCGCGCGAAAGCGACGAAATGTCGGCGCTTCATTGACTTCAATGGTCGACACTTTCAGCTCGTCAATATCCGCGCCATGATTGTGCTCGGCATTGGCAACGGCCGACTCCAGCACTTTCTTGACTATCCGAGCACTCTTCTTCGGCGAGAACGTCAACGTACGCAGGGCCTCATCGACCGTCTTGCCGCGAATAATATCGGCCAGCAAACGGCACTTCTGCGGCGAGATACGCGCATATTTGAGTGTTGCTGCAACTTGCATGAACCCGCTCCCCTACTTCGTCTTACGATCGCCGGAGTGACCCCGGAACGTTCGCGTCATAGCAAACTCACCGAGTTTGTGACCCACCATGTTCTCGGAAATCAGCACCGGGACATGTTGGCGCCCGTTGTGCACAGCGATTGTCAGACCGACCATATCCGGCAGCACCATTGAACGACGCGACCAGGTCTTGATCGGACGTCGGTCGTTCTTCTTTGCTGCTTCCGTCACCTTCTTCGCCAGATGGTTATCGACGAACGGGCCTTTTCTTACACTACGCGGCATTATCGAAATCCTTTACTTACGCTTGCGACGACGAACAATCATGCTGTCCGTACGCTTGTTAGCACGTGTTTTCGCGCCTTTCGTTGGCCTGCCCCACGGGCTGACCGGATGCCGGCCACCGGAGGTACGACCCTCGCCACCACCGTGCGGGTGATCGACCGGGTTCATGGCAACACCGCGAACGGTCGGGCGCACACCGCGCCAGCGACTGGCACCGGCCTTGCCAAGCTTTCTCAGGTTGTGTTCGCCGTGGCCGACCTCACCGATCGTTGCCCGGCATTCCACGTGAATCTTGCGAGTCTCGCCAGAGCGCAGTCGCACGGTCGCGTACGCGCCCTCGCGTGCGGCAAGCTGCGCAGAGCCACCGGCTGAACGAATCAACTGGCCACCTTTACCTGGCTTCATCTCAATATTGTGGATCGTCGTACCAACCGGTATTGCCTTGATCGGCAATGCGTTACCCGGCTTGATCGGCGCGTCTTCACCGCTGATGACCGGCGTACCTGCAATGACATTTTTCGGCGCAAGAATATAGCGACGCTCACCATCCGCGTACTTCACCAGTGCGAGGTGGGCGCTGCGGTTCGGATCATATTCAAGCCGCTCAACGACGCCGGCAATGCCGTCCTTATCGCGCTTGAAGTCAACGATGCGATAACGCTGCTTGTGCCCGCCGCCCTGGTGACGAACGGTGATGCGACCGTTGTTGTTACGACCGCCCTTCGATGTCTTCTTGTCAAGCAACGGCGCATAGGGCTTGCCCTTGTGCAGCTCCGGCGTTTTGACCGCGACTACGAATCGACGACCTGCTGATGTCGGTTTGGATTTATGCAGTGACATGATTGATAACCCTTATTCGCCGCCGAAGAACTCTTCGACAGAGCTCCCTTCAGCCAGCTTGACGTAGGCCTTCTTCCAGTCTGAACGACGACCCTGGCGCTGCTGGAATCGCTTGTTCTTGCCCTTGACGTTGACGACCTGTACGCCCTCGACCGTGACCTCGAACAGCAGCTCAACGGCCTGCTTGATTTCTTTCTTGGTCGCATCCGTACGAACTTTCAGAACCACCTGGTTCTTCTCCGCCGCAAGGTGCGCTTTTTCCGACAGATGCGGGCCACGAATGACCGTCATCAATCTTTCCTGGTGCAGTGCTTGGCTCATGACAGGCGCTCCTCGATAAGCTTCAACGCCGGCAAAGTCACCAGCACTTTTTCGAAGCGAATCAGTACAACCGGGTCCATCGATGCCGCGTCGCAAATGCCGACGTTCGGCAGGTTGCGCGCTGCCAGGTAGAGGTTCTCGTCAAACGCCTCATTCAGAATCAGGACGTTGCTGAGTTCCAACTGTTTCAGCTCTGCAGCCAGCAGCCTGGTTTTCGGCGCCTCGAGCGTTAACTCTTTGACGATGACGAGTCGATCCTGACGGATGAGCTCAGACATCACCGAGCGCAGCGCTGCGCGGTACATCTTCTTGTTGACCTTCTGGTCGTAGTTGCGCGGTTTGGCTGCGAAAGTACGGCCACCGCCCACCCAGATCGGGCTGCGGATCGTGCCTGCGCGCGCACGGCCAGTGCCTTTCTGATTCCAGGGCTTCGCACCACCGCCGCGAACGGCCGCCCGGTTCTTTTGCGCCTTCGTGCCGGCACGCGCGCCCGCCATGTAAGCGGTGACGACCTGGTGAACGAGCGGTTCATTATAGGCAGCGCCGAAGGCCGCTTCTGCAACGTCGACTGAGCCTTTATCCTGTAATTTGAGTTTCATCTGTCTCGCCCCTTACCGCTTGGACTTCACAGCGGGGCGTACGATGACGCGTCCACCGGCATGACCCGGCACAGCGCCACGGATCAACAGAAGGTTGCGCTCGCTATCGACGCGCACAACCACGAGGTTCTGGATGGTGCGCCGGACATTACCCATATGCCCGGACATCTTCTTGCCCTTGAAGACACGACCCGGCGTCTGGTTCTGGCCGATCGAGCCGGGCGCGCGATGCGACAGCGAGTTGCCGTGCGTTGCGTCCTGCATGCTGAAGTTGTAGCGCTTGACGGTACCGGCGAAGCCTTTACCAATCGAGGTGCCGATAACGTCGACCTTCTGTCCTTCCTCGAACAGATCGACCTTCAGCTCGTTGCCAAGCTCAAATCCCTCGCCCTCGCCCTCGCCATCAGCGAGACGGAATTCAGTCGTCAGATCGCCTGCTTCAACTTTCGCTGCGGCAAAGTGGCCGGCTGCAGGCTTGACCACCCGCGACGCTTTGCGGCTTCCGGCTGACACTTGCAGCGCACGATAGCCGTCCGTCGCAACCGTCTTCACCTGAGTAATTCGGTTTGGTTGCGCCTCAACTACGGTGACCGGAATCGAAGTTCCGTCTTCCGTAAAGATGCGCGTCATGCCGCATTTGCGGCCAACTAGACCCATTGCCATTTTCAAAACCTCGCACCGACTTCGATTGGCCAGCGACATTCTCAAATATCAAATTCTTCACCGCGGCCACTTCGATTGGCGACCGCTGGTACTACACGCGTGTCGGAGCCATGCTAGGCGGACGCATAAACTCCAGACATGCGAAAGGGCCAGCCATCGCGGAGAGCATTGCTCTCCTTGCTCTGGGGCTGACCCTAAGCTCCGGTCCGGTCAATCAGCCGGCCCGGCGGTTCCGGGATTTGCCGTGTCACCCTCGATTTCCTGGCGACAATGTTTGTTTATCCTGATTCTGGCCGACTCCCGGTCCGGCCAAATACAGCGAGCCCGCTATTATACGACTCGAACCCCTTATTACAAGCGGATTTCAGCTTTTTTACGGAAACGCCCTTCGTGTCAAGAATCCTTTGGAATCAATGGCTTGTGCAAGGGGCAGTGAACGGGATAATCCGCGACGAAAATAAAGCGCAGCGGACCGAGCCATTTCGTTGGGGATTATGCCGATTGCCGCGCCTATTTCAGCTTGATTTGCACGTCCACGCCCGCCGGAAGCTCGAGCTTCATGAGGGCATCGACGGTCTTGTCCGTAGGATCGACGATGTCCATCAGGCGCTTGTGGGTACGAATCTCGTACTGGTCACGTGCGTCCTTGTTGACGTGCGGCGAAATCAGGACGGTAAACCGCTCTTTTCGCAACGGCAGCGGGATCGGTCCCTTGACCGTCGCGCCCGTGCGTTTTGCGGTCTCGACGATCTCGCGCGCCGAATTATCGATCAAACGGTGATCGAAAGCCTTCAGGCGAATGCGTATGTTCTGATTTGTTGCCACTTTGCTTTCCTCAATAATGTATCTGTAGGAGCGCCCCTTGCACCCCGGAGGGCACGTAGGGCGCGGTCGCCCGCAAGGCGGGCGCCTACAATTGTTTACTCGATGACTTTAGCGACGACGCCGGCACCCACGGTACGGCCACCTTCGCGAATGGCGAAGCGCAGACCGTCTTCCATGGCGATCGGTGCAATCAGTTCCACGACCATCTGCACGTTGTCGCCCGGCATCACCATCTCGGTGCCCTCCGGCAACTCGCAAGCACCCGTGACGT